>NZ_CAJXMA010000034.1:0-28303 GCF_913056445.1 uncultured Halovibrio sp. | reverse complement strand
TCTGTGAGGCACAACGCCATGGCAGTGGAGGAAAGACACACAATGCATCCGGTGCGTAAACGCCGTCTCACCATCGTTCTGGCTCTGTTCGCGGGCTTTGCCGTGGCCGTATCGCTGGCGGTGGTCGCCCTGCAGGAGAACATGAATCTCTTCTACAGCCCCGCCGAGATTGCAACCGGCAAGGCGCCGGTTCAGCAGCGGATCCGGGCCGGTGGCCTGGTGGCGGAGGGGAGCCTGGAGCGTGATCCGGATTCGCTGAAGGTCCGCTTTGTCATCACGGACAACCAGGGGCGGGTGCCGGTTGAATACAAGGGCATCCTGCCGGACCTGTTCCGGGAGGGCCAGGGCGTTGTGGCGCTTGGTGAGCTGAACGAGGACGGCATGCTCAGGGCGGACCAGGTCCTGGCAAAGCATGATGAGGACTACATGCCGCCCGAGGTCAAGAAGGCCCTGGAGAAATCCGGGCGCCTGAAGGAAGGGGGTGACTACCCGGCAGAAGGAATGGATCACGGTAACAGCAGTAGCAGCGGCACCTGAGGTGCTGGTGGCAGTGACTCTGACGCAGGAGAAATAATGGTTCCTGAACTCGGCAATTTCGCACTGATCCTGGCGTTGCTTATGGCGGTGGCGCTGGTGGTGGTGCCCATGACAGGGGCGACGATCCGCCATCCGGGCCTGATGGCCTTTGACCGGCCGCTGGTGGCGGGCATGTTTGTGATGCTCGTGCTCAGCTACGCCTGCCTTACCTGGTCCTTCATGGTCGATGACTTCTCCGTGGGCTATGTGGCCAACAACAGCAACAGTATGCTGCCCTGGTACTATAAGTTCAGTGCAGTCTGGGGCGGTCACGAGGGCTCGATGCTGCTCTGGGTGCTGATCCTGGGGGCCTGGACGCTGGCGGTGGCCCTGTTCAGCCGCAACCTCCCGGACGAGATGCGGGCCCGGGTGCTGTCCATCATGGGGCTGATCGGAGTTGGCTTCATGCTGTTTACGCTGATCACCTCCAATCCCTTTGAGCGCATGCTGCCGAATATTCCCCGGGATGGGGCCGACCTGAACCCGCTGCTGCAGGATTTCGGTCTGATCGTTCATCCGCCGATGCTCTACATGGGCTATGTGGGCTTCTCAGTGGTGTTTGCTTTCGCCATCGCCTCGCTGCTGGGTGGCCGCCTGGATGCCGTCTGGGCCCGCTGGTCGCGCCCCTGGACCACGGTGGCGTGGGCCTTTCTCACCCTTGGTATCGCCCTGGGCAGCTGGTGGGCCTACTACGAGCTTGGTTGGGGCGGCTGGTGGTTCTGGGACCCGGTCGAGAATGCCTCGTTCATGCCCTGGCTTGTGGGCACGGCTCTGATCCATTCACTGGCGGTGACCGAGAAGCGTGGTGTCTTCAAGAGCTGGACGGTGCTGCTGGCCATCATGACGTTCGCGCTGAGCATACTGGGGACCTTCCTGGTGCGCTCCGGGGTGCTGACCTCGGTGCATGCGTTCGCCACCGATCCGGAACGGGGCTTCTTCATACTGATGATGCTGGCGGTCACCGTGGTTGGCTCTCTGGCCCTCTACGCGATCCGGGCGCCGGCGGTGCAGGGCCGTACCGGGTTCACCCTGTTCTCCCGGGAAGCCCTGCTGCTGCTGAACAATGTCTTCCTGGTGGTAGCGACCTTTGTGGTTCTCCTGGGAACCATTTTCCCGCTGATCCTCGATTACATGGGAGGCGGAACCCTGTCCGTGGGGGAACCCTACTTCAACATCACGTTCGTGCCCATTGCCCTGATGACCGGGGTCATTCTGGGCTTCGGGGTGCTGACACGCTGGAAGCGCACGCCCGTGGACCTGGTGCTGCGCAAGCTGCTGGTGCCGGCCGTGCTCAGTGTCATCGTTGCGGTGGTCACGCCACTGCTGATGGTGGGGGAACTCAGTGTCCTCAGCGTCATCGGTCTGATGGTGGCGGCATGGGTTGCCTTCACCACGCTCAGGGACGTCTGGGACAAGACAGCCAGCCGCCAGGGTCGCTGGCATGGCCTGCGCCGGCTTTCGCGCAGCTACAACGGCATGGTTCTGGGGCACGTGGGCCTGGCCATGTCGATCGCCGGCGCCACCATGGTCTCCATCCACGGGGTGGAGCAGGACCGGCGGATGGCCCCGGGCGACCGACTCGAGGTTGCCGGCTATGAATGGCATTTCGCGGATCTGGGGGAACGCCAGGGGCCCAACTTCACGGCACAGCGGGCAACCTTTGACATCTACCGGGAGGGTGAGAAAGTGACCACCGTTTACCCGGAGAAACGCCACTATCCGGTCCGGGACAGCGTCATGACCAATGCCGGCATCAGCGCCGGGGTTCTCAAGGACCTGTTTGTGGCTCTGGGTGAGAATGTTGAGGGACAGACGGCCTGGAGCGTGCGCATCCAGTACAAGCCCATGGTGCGCTGGATCTGGGGCGGCGCCCTTTTCATGGCGCTCGGTGGTGCCTTTGCGGTCAGTGATCGGCGTTACCGCGTGCGCCAGAGGCAGACGGTCACCGTGGCCGAAAAGCCCAGGGCCAGCCAGCCCGTGGCTGAAGGAGCGGCGTCATGAACCGGATCTGGCTTTTCCTGCCGCTGGTTCTAGCGGTCACCCTGGGTGTAGTCCTCTATTGGGGCCTCGGTGAGGACCCCAGTGAGCTGGATTCCGCGCTGGTGGGCCGTGAGGTGCCGTCTTTCGAACTGCCCATGCTTCGTGAAGCCGAATCACCTGCCAGGCCGGAGATGCTGAAGGGCAAGGTTCAGCTGTTGAACGTCTGGGCGACCTGGTGTGCGGCCTGCCGCGTGGAGCATCCACACCTTAACCGGCTTGCGGAGCAGGGGGTGCCCATTGTGGGGCTCAACTACAAGGATGAGCGGGATAAGGCTGTGGAATGGCTGGCCGAGCGTGGCGACCCTTACACCCAGGTGATCTATGACCCGGAAGGCAGCCTGGGATTTGACCTCGGTGTCTATGGCGCACCGGAAACCTATCTGATCGATGCCGAGGGCATCGTCCGCCACCGTCATGTGGGCGTGGTGGATCAAGACGTCTGGGAGTCCGATTTTGAGCCGCTCTATGAACGTTACCGTCAAGACGGTTGAAGCCGTCCTGTTGCTGCTGGCTGTGATGCTGCTTGCCATGCCGGCTGCGGCCCAGGAGCGTTTCGAGGACCCGCAGCTGCGTGAACGTTTCAGCGAACTCACGCGGGAGCTCAGGTGCCCGAAGTGTCAGAATGAATCCATTGCCGAATCCGGAGCCCCCATCTCTGAGGACATGCGCGAGCGCGTTCGCCGGATGATGCGCGAGGGTGCCACGGATGAGGAGATCCGCCAGGCCATGGTGGATCGTTTCGGCAGTTTCGTGAGCTATCGGCCGGAGTTCGCCCCCCGCACCTGGGCACTCTGGATCGGCCCCTTTGTGGCGCTGGTGATCGGTGTCGGCGTGGTGCTTGCTCTGGTGGCGCGGAATCGCGCACGCCGACAGCTTGATTCAACCCCGCTGTCCGACGAAGAGCGTCGCCGCGCGGAGCAGTGGCTGCGTGATGAATGAATCCCAACCCGAGTGAGCTTTTATGCCCCTGAATTTCTGGCTTGCCGTCCTCCTTCTGATCATCCTGGCGCTGGTCTTTGTCATCTATCCGATGCTGTTCGCCCGCCGCTCCAGGCCCATGGTGCAGTATCGCGAGCAGAACCTTGCCACCTACCGAGCCCGTCTTGCCGAGCTGGAACGCGAGCGGGATGAGGGAGCCCTGGATGAATCGGGGTTCGAGTCCCTCAAGGATGAACTGGAGATGCGTCTTCTGCGCGATGTCGAGGTGGAGGGCACAGAAAGTGACGGCAGCTCCCGGGGGCGCGCTGGTGTCGTGATCACGACGCTGGTGCTGGTGCTGGCGCTGCCGGTGGGGGCCTTCCTGCTCTATGATTCGCTGGGCGCCAGTGACCAGGTGGCGCAGTTCCGCGAACGTCAGCAGATGATGCAGGGCGGTATGGATGCGTCCGATGTGGATGCCATGGTGCAGCGCCTTCAGGCACGGCTGGAGGCGGACCCGGATAATCCACAGGGGTGGGCCATGCTGGGGCGCAGCTACATGCAGCTCGAGCGCTTCCGGCAGGCTGCCGAAGCCTATGGCGAACTGGCGCGCGCCATTGAGCGTGCCGGAGACGGGAACCCGGCAGCAGCCCTTGGGCTGCGGGCTCAGGCCCTGTTCATGGCCAACCAGGGGGAGGTGACCGCTGAAGTTGATAATGCCATCAGCCGTGCCCGCGAGGGTAACCCGGATGAGGTCAACAGCCTGGGCCTTCTGGGCGTTGAGGCGTTCCGCAGTGGCGACTACCGCGAGGCGCTGGACTACTGGGAGCGCATTCTGGAGATCGCCCCGGATCACCCGCAGGCCGACAGCATCCGGCGGGGGGTGGCAGCAGCGTATTCAGAGCTTGGAGAGCCGGTGCCCGAGGACCTCCGTCAGGAGGACCGCAATCAGAGCGGCGAATCGGGCAGCTAGGAACCGTTGCGGGGGCGGCCGGCGAGCCGCCTCAGTACGCCCACCAGTTCATCCCCCTCCCAGGCCTCACGTTCATCCGGATTGGCAAACAGATGGCGCTCCAGCGCCTGAAGTTCCCGGGTGAGCTGGGGGTCATTCAGGTAGGCGGTGACATCGCCCACAGTACGCAGAGACGGGCGATTGAAATGTACCGCCGCCCAGTGGGGCAGCAGGGTCAGGGTGTCCGCCTCGCCCCTGCGGGCATGCTCACACAGAGCACGGAAACGCTCCCGGTTGGCTTTCTCCTCAGTGCTCAGCGCCAGCGTGTCGTCCCTGGTGTGGCGGTTGCGCCACCACGCGATGCCCGTGATCAGCCACCCGGAGGCGAGCACCACAGCCAGCCAGAACCACAGCGGAGGCAGGGCGGTACTGCCGGGGCGGGAGAGGTTGATCCTGGAGAGTGCCTCCCTGACGTCCTTCTCGGCGCTTTCGTTGGCTTCGGCGCCGGCCGCGGGCTCAACCTTCATTTCATGGGCCTGTAGCACAGCCTCACGCTGCTCATTCTCTTCCACGTCCCACCAGGGAATGCGGACTTCCGGCAGGGTGATCCGGCCTGGTTCAATGGGGACCAGGCTGGAACGCTTGCGCAGCCGCCCCTCGATGCTGTCTCCGGTCAAGCGTGACTCTGATTTCCAGGGGCTGGGGTACTCCCTCAGGCTGTCCGGATAACCGATGGTGAGTCGGGGCAGAGACTCGGGAGCCACACCCACAGCCCGTATATGGATGTCACGGCGTATGCTGTCGCCGGCGTGCACCGAATCCGGGGAATCCGACCACTCCTGAGTGAGTTCCAGGTTGCGCGCGGGCAGCCAGATTTCGCCGCTGAAGGATTCCGGTGGCGGATTTACCTTGATGCGCTGGGACGGCGCGGTGGCGATTACGGGTACCAGATCGCCGCCTTCAGTCTGCTTGCGTGCCTCAAAGCGCTGTTCGGGAAGAATCAGGGTGCCGGCGGACTGAGGGACGATCACAAAGCGCCGCTCCACCACCTGCCATTCACGCCCGTCCCTTTCGGCCCTGTATTCGCGCTGCTCACCCAGTGGTTTGACCATGGCATCAGGAATCGTGGGTGAGGATAGATTCGCCTGCGCCAGGGGTGGCTCATAGTAGACGCGCTGGGTCAGGATGATCTGCTGCTGCACATAGACTTCCCCCTCACTCAGGTTGACGTCCAGCCGGGCTTCGGGTTCGGCGCGTTCCGCGGGCGCCACGCCGGGCATGACGGTGACGTCGATGGAGCGGCTCTGCATGTCCTGGAACTGCAGTGCGGGAATGGTCAACTCGCCCGCTCTTCGGGGAGCCAGGAGAAAGGTCCAGGTGACCTGCCCCCGGTTGACGCCGTTCTTGGACTGGATGGCCATGCGCTGGTGGCGGTCCAGAATCCGGAAATCGTGCTCCAGTGGGGCTGTGTTGGGATGGGGGATATCCATCTCCGCGGGGTTGAGCAGTGAGCCCAGACTGAAGTCGAGTTCGGTTTCGGTGTCGAGGGTGAGGGTGATCAGTTCATTGGCATAGAGGCGTTTGGGATTGGCCGAGGCGGTGAGGTCCGCCAGGGCGATACTGCTCCAGCCGGTCAGCATCGCCAGCAGGGCAAAAGTGCACAGGGTAATCCGACAGATCCGCATGACAGCGCAGTTGCTCCTGGTCCGGGTGGGCAATCCGTGTCACATCCTCGCGCACCCGGAGGCAAGGCTCAAGCCACGGAACGGGACACAGTTCCGGATCAGCCGGGTTATTTCCAAATCGTAATTGAATGCGGCCATCCATAAGGAGTTACCGCAAATCCATGGGCCATAGGGCGTGGTTTTGTCTATGCTGAGGGAACGCAGACCGACGGCCACAGGATGCCATCATGAATGAGGAAACCTTCTCCACCATGGCGGAGTTCCAGCAGAAGCTCGATGGGGCGCTGAGAGAGCGTCTTCCGGCAGACCAGGCGGATCGCATCAGCGACTTCGCCCAGCGCTATTTCGAACACATGCCCTTCGCTGAGTTGGTCCAGCAGCGCTTCCTTGATGCCTACGGAGCTGTGCTCTCAGCCTGGGAGTTTGTCCAGCAGGGTCCGGGCCAGGAGTCGCGGGTCTGGGTGTTCAATCCGGATCTGGAGAAGGATGGCTGGGAGTCCAGCCATACGGTGATGTTCGTGCTGCATCCGAACATCCCCTTCCTGATCGACTCCATGCGCATGGAGGTCAATGCCCGGGAATTGAATATCCATACCATCCATTACACCATCCTCAATCCCGAGCGTGATGAAAAAGGCGATCTGGTGCGGCTTAACGAGGCCGTGAAGAAGCCGCTCGAGCCGGGCGAGGAAGCCCTGATCGTGATGGAAGTGGATCGCCACTCGGACAGCGCCGCCCTGAGTGCCCTGCGTGCCGACGTGGAGCAGGTACTTGGAGAGGTCCGGATTGCGGTGTCGGACTTCCCCCGTATGCGCGACAAGGCAACGGCCATACTGGATGAGCTGGCGGACCCGCCGAAGACGCTGTCGTCGGAGGAGGTCAGCGAGGCCAGGGCCTTTCTGGAATGGCTGGTGGATGACCGTTTCACCTTCCTGGGCTATGACGAGTACGACTTCGTGCGTGAGAACCGGCGCACGGAGATCCGGCAGGTGCCGGATTCCGAACTGGGGATTCTGCGAACCTACAATGAGCGGCCGAGCAGCATCCGCATGAAGGATATGCCGCGCCAGACGCGCGAGGCCATGACCGACAGCAGCAGTCTGTTCATTTTCGGCAAGTCCGCCCAGCGCTCACGCATCCACAGGCCGGCGTATCCGGACTACATCGCCATCAAGAAACTGGATGAGAAAGGGCGTGTCGTGGGCGAGCGTCGCTTCCTCGGTCTCTACACCTCACGGGTTTACCATGAGCGCCCGGATGAGATTCCTCTGCTGCGGCGCAAGATCGAATACGTGCTGAGCCAGTCAGGGTTCCCGCGTGAGGACTACGCGGGCAAGGAACTGGATCAGATCCTGACGGTCTACCCCCGGGACCAGCTTTTCCAGATCGGGGGGGACGAGCTGGTGGATGTGGCCAAGGCCATCCTCTATATCCAGGAACGGCGCAAGATCCGGTTGTTCATGCGCGAGGACGTCTATGGCCAGTTCGTAACCTGTCTGGCATTCGTGCCGCGCGAACTGTATTCAACCCAGCTGCGGGTGAGCATGCAGAATGCCATCGTGCGGGCGCTGGATGCCGAGGGCATTGATTTCACCACCTATTTCTCGGAATCCGTGCTGGCGCGCACCCAGTTCACAGTACGGGTTCAGCCCCAGGAGAACCGGGTTCTGCCGGTGGAGGAACTGCAGCAGAAACTGGTGGAACTGGCGCGCTCCTGGCAGGACACCCTGCAGGAGGCTCTGATCGAGCACCACGGTGAAGAGATCGGGACCCGGCTCTCCGCCTGCTATGAGAATGCCTTTCCGGCGGGCTACCGGGACATGTTCTCGGCACGGCGTGCCGCGATTGACGTGGAATACCTGGACCGGATCCATGAAACCGGCCGGATGGCCATGAGCTTCTACCGGGATCCGGAGGAGAGCGCCAACACGCTGCACTTCAAGCTGTTCCATCCGCATCAGCAGCTGCCGCTTTCCGACGTGATTCCGGTGTTCGAGAACATCGGTTTCAGGGTGATCGGCGAGCATCCGTTCGAGATCACGGACCGCAGCGGCAATACCCACTGGATCCATGATTTCGCGCTGCGCTCACGCTCCGGCGAGCCCATCGACATTGAGCGCATCAGGCCCATCTTTGAATCGCTGTTCACCCGTGTCTGGCATGGCGAGGGGGAGAACGACCACTTCAACCAGCTGCTGCTGGCCGGCTACCTGGACTGGCGTTCCATCTCGCTGCTGCGGGCCTATGCGCGCTATATGCAGCAGATCCGCATCAGCAACAGCCAGACCTTCATCGCCGGAACCCTGGCACGACATGGCAAGCTGGTATCACTGCTTCTGCAGTTCTTCGATGTGCGCTTCAACCCAGAGCGTTACCAGAGCGAGCGCCAGTGCGAGGCGGCCCAGAAAAAGATCGCCATTGAGTTCGGCAGTGGCCTGGATGAGGTACCGAACCTGAGCGAGGATCGGGTTCTGCGGCTGTTCCTTGAGCTGATGCAGGCCACGACCCGGACCAATTTCTACCAGGAGGGGAGCAACGGGGACAGCAACTGCATCAGCCTGAAATTTGATCCTTCCCAGCTTGCCGACCTGCCGCGCCCGCGGCCGGTCTATGAGATTTTTGTGTACTCGCCCCAGGTGGAAGGGGTTCACCTGCGCGGTGGCAAGGTGGCACGCGGGGGGCTGCGGTGGTCGGACCGGTTCGAGGATTACCGCACCGAGATCCTGGGGCTGGTGAAGGCCCAGCAGGTCAAGAACGCGGTGATTGTGCCCGTGGGGGCCAAGGGCGGTTTCGTCGCCAAACAGATTCACCGGGACGCCGACCGTCAGGAGGTGCAGGCCGCCGGGCGTGCCGCCTACAGCTGCTTCATCCGGGGGCTTCTGGATGTGACGGACAACTTTGTTGATGGCGAAGTGATCCCGCCCAAAGGTGTCATCCGTCACGATGAGGACGACTACTACCTGGTGGTGGCACCGGATAAGGGGACGGCGACCTTCTCGGATCTGGCCAACGAGATCTCCAACGAATACGGCTTCTGGATGGAGGACGGTTTCGCCTCCGGCGGCAGCTATGGGTATGACCACAAGAAGATGGGGATCACCGCCAAAGGGGCCTGGGTGTCCGTGGAACGCCACTTCCGCGAGCTGGGCGTGAACACCGATACTGATGAGTTCAGCGTCGTCGGGATCGGTGACATGGCCGGCGACGTGTTCGGTAACGGCATGCTGCTGTCCAGAAAGATCCGTCTGGTGGCGGCCTTCAATCACCAGCACATCTTCCTGGACCCGGATCCGGACCCCGAGGCGAGCTTCCGTGAGCGCGAGCGCCTGTTCGCGCTGCCGGGCTCCTCATGGGAGGAGTACGATACCGGGGTGATTTCCGAAGGCGGGGGCGTGTTCAGCCGGGCCTCCAAGTCGGTCCCGCTGAGCCAGCCGGTCAAGGAGCTGCTCGGCACCCGTTCCGATCACATGCCGCCAAACATGCTGATTTCCCACCTGCTGCGAATGCGGCATGACCTGCTCTGGCTCGGTGGTATCGGCACCTTCGTCAAGAGCCGCCACGAATCCCATGGCGATGTGGGAGATAAGGCCAACGACGGACTGCGAGTGGACGGGGCCGAACTGGGCTCGCGTGTTGTGGGCGAGGGCGGCAACCTGGGCATGTCCCAGGCCGGGCGCGTGGAGTTTGCGCGCCATGGCGGTCGCTGCAACACCGATTTCATTGACAACTCCGGTGGGGTGGACTGCTCCGACCGGGAGGTCAACATGAAGATCCTGCTCAACCGGCAGGTGGCCCAGGGGGATCTGACCTTCAAGCAGCGTAATGAGTTCCTCACCAGCATGACCGAGGATGTCTCCCGCCTGGTGCTGGAGAACAACTACCGCCAGACCCAGGCGATTTCCATCGCGAACTCGGAAGGGGCTGAGAGGCTTGAGGAGTACCGGCGCCTGATGGTCCGGTACGAGAACCGGGGCCTGCTCGACCGTGGGCTCGAGAATCTGCCCGACGAAGAGGCGCTGAACGAGCGCCAGCTGAACGGGCAGGGGCTGACCCGCCCGGAACTGTCAGTGCTGATCGCGGTGGTTAAGGCAGACCTCAAGCAGGTGCTGGTCGCCAGCGATCTTCCGGAGGATCCCGGGGTCAAGCCCATGATCCGGGAGATGTTCCCCTCACAGCTGGTCGAACGTTTCGACCAGGCGCTTGAGCAGCACCAGCTGCGGCGCGAGATCATTGCCACACGGGTGGCCAATGATCTGGTCAATCATATGGGCATGACCTTTGTGGAACGGCTTCAGCAGTCCACCGGCGCAGCGCTGCCATCCATTGCCAGGGCCTATCTTATCTCCAAGAGGATCTATCGCCTGGATTACTGGTGGCAGCAGGTGGAGGCGTTGGACTACAGCATCTCGAGCGACCTCCAGATTGAGCTCCAGAGTGAACTGATGCGCCTTGTGCGGCGCGGTGCGCGCTGGCTTCTGCGCAACCGGCGGAGTGAAATCGACATGCCGACCCAGGTTGAACGTTTCCAGACCCGGCTGGACGCCATGGCGGGTGATCTGCCGTCCTACATTGGTGAGCGGGCGCTGGATCTCTGGCAGCAGGAGCGTGACCGGCTGACGGGTGAGGGCGTTCCCGAGCCGCTTGCCGGGGTTGTCGCCGGCTCCGGCCACCTTCTCTCCGGGCTGGGGATCATCGATGCCCGCGAGGAAACCGGTCTGGACCTCAAGGAAGTAGCGCATCTCTACTTCGCGGTGGGAGACGAGCTGGAGCTGGACTGGTTCGCCAGCGCCATATCCGCGCTGGTGCCCCGCAGCCACTGGGAGGCGCTGGCCCGGGAAAGTTTCCGCGAGGACCTGAACTGGCAGCAGCGTGCGCTGACGACGGGGATACTGCGGTCACGTACTCCGGGTACGGATCTACAGACCACCCTCCAGACCTGGGCCAGTGAGCATGCCGGTCTGATCGAGCGCTGGCACGGCATCATGGGGGAGCTGCGCAGTCAGAACACGCCGGAATACGCTATGTTCTCCGTTGCCCTGCGGGAACTGCTGGATCTGGCGCAGAGCACTGTGCACGTGGGCATCAGCGGCTGACCGGGTGCGGGGTTTCAGCGAGGGCGATCTGATTGCGGCCATTGTCCTTGGCCGCATAGAGCGCCTTATCGACCAGTGACAGCCACTGGTGGTGATCGCCCATCGTGCTGCTCACCTGGGCGACGCCGAGGCTGATCGTGCATTGAATAATGCCGGCCTCGGTCGTCACTTCCATGGTGCTGATCGACTGCCGCAGCCGTTCGCCCAGTATCTCACCGCCCCCGATATCCGTTTCCGGCAGTATCACGGCGAATTCCTCGCCTCCGTAGCGACCCGCTATGTCCGTCTGTCTGAGGCGTTCCGAGATCATCCCTGAAACCGCCCGGATAACATCGTCACCGGCCTGGTGTCCCCAGGTATCGTTAATGGGCTTGAAGTGATCAATGTCGAGCATCAGCAGCGTTCCGATGCTCCCGTAGCGGCGGAATCGCTCAAATTCGCTGGCCAGGAGTGACTCCCAGGCACAGCGATTGAGCAGCCCGGTCAGGCCATCGCTCTGGCTCTGCTGCTGCAGGCGGGCGTTGGAACGCTCCATCCGGAGTTTGGCAGTCGCACTGTCCGTGACGTCGTAAACCACCAGGCAGACATGGTCCACCTCCCCTGAGGCACTGGTTAGGGGGCTGAAGGTGATGTTCTGGTACATATAGGGCTCGGTGCCCGTAATCGGTCGTGCATTACGGAAAGGGAACGGGTGGGGGCGTTGTTCCCAGGTGGTGAAGGTGCGCATGTTCAGTGTCAGCGCGGTTTCCATCTTGCGCCAGATCCAGCCTTCATGGATTTCCGGAAAAATCTCTAAGAGTGAGCAATCCTGGACCCGGGTGGCACTGAAGCCGCTGTGATTTTCCATGAACCCATTCCAGAGCTGGATGCGGAGCTGGCGATCCAGTACCACCAGCCCAACCTCAATGGTCTGGAGCATATCCATGATCCAGTGGAATTCATGCAGAGTATTTCTTGATTCCGTCATGCTGAACTCCCCGTGCTGGGATCGGGAAGCCACGCGAGAGCCTCGCGCAGCGGAGCTACGGATTCCTCACTGAACAGCAGAAGCAGGTCGCACTCGAGGTCGTGGGATTCGATGGTGTAGGTGAGTTCGATGGTCAGGATCTGCTGCCACGCATACTGGCTTCCGTCCAGGAGATCGCTGATGTCCAGATGCGTACCGAGAACAACCGGGTGACTCAGTCCGAACTGTCTGTCCATCTGTTGCCCGAAGCCGCGCAGGAACGCCCCTACCATGATACTGGAAAGGTCCATGAGCGGTTCGGTGTTGTTGCTGGCATTGTCCTCCTCCGGGTAGCCGAGCAGGTGGGACAGTGTCTCCAGCCGGGCATTATTGAACAGTAAAAGGCCCTCCCCGGTGATGCCGGCGCCACTGAATCCCTGGCACACGCCTGACCAGGTGGAGGTCGAATCCGTGATGTTCAGGGCCATTCGCAGCTCCGAGGCTGCCAGCATGTTGACGCGCGGCACGGGAAGTTTGATGAATACATCCAGCAGCCGTGCCAGAAGGTCGCCTGCCTGACCCATGGCAATATTGGCAATCTCCTGAAGCGCATCCTGCCAGGGCACATCCGGATCCGAGCCTGGAGTGGGCGGTGCGGTTACATTCTCCGTGCCATGCCCAGAGGGACTGTAAAGTCCATAGTCTTTCAGGGTCTGCGCGAGAACCTGAGGGTCGATGGGTTTACGGATGAAATTGAGCGCACCGAGCCGTAGGACCCGCCTGTAAGCCTCGGGTTGGATGTCCCCGGAAACGACAAGTACAAGGGCGGGCAGTTCTTCCCGATGTACATGCTCGAGCACCACGTATCCGTCGGAGCCCGGCATATTGAGATCGAGAAAGACCACAGAGCCCTTACCGTCACGGATCGCCTCAAGGCAGGCATCGCCGTCCTCCACAAAGGTCAGCGTGGTGTCCCAGTCCGCAGGCAGGGCCCGGGCCATCTGTTTGCGTGCCATGGAGGAGTCGTCGCAGATGATCACGCCTGTGGACATCGATGCTCCGGAAAATTGGGGGAGAAAGGCACCAGGTCAGTCCCAGTAACGTATTCCAGAAAGGTAGCAGGTGCATTGGATTTTTCACATGGATCGGGGCGGGGAAGTCAGCAGGGTGTGTTCATGATAGTATGGCCTTACGTGACTGCGCGGGAGAACCGCAGATGGCGGATGCCGACAGGTGTTCACTGATCCGGGAAAAACTGACCCTGGCGGGCCAGCTGGTGCGTCTCTCGGAGGACTCTGGTTCTCCGAAAACAGTGGTAACGGGCGAGGCACTGCTTCAGGGCACTGTGGCTCTGCTTGCCGAGGCCAGAGCACTCCTCCTGAAGCTGGTGGCTGAAAGCGCCAGTGATGAGGCGGGTGATGTCGATTCCCTAGCGACCCTGCGCGCGAGGGTTGGCGACCAACCCGGTGAGGTTCAGGTGTTGTCAGCTGCTGCCGCGGACGGTAACAGCTGGTGGTCGAGGCTGGAAGTACTGCTGACGCGTCAGCAGGAGCCCGGGAGGCGTGCATCGCGACCGCGTGACGAAGCGCTGATCGCCGTTGCAGCGGCAGGGCCGGACTGTTCTCCCGACGCCCTTCGATCACTGATCAGTGACTTCAGGGATTATTTTGAGACGTTCGTGGAACGTCATGACCAATGGTAAAAGGCGTTGTCTATGCCCACATCCTTTCTGGAAATCATTCAACTGCCCACCGGTGAGTACGCGCTGCGCCGGGCGGATGATGAAAGTACCCCCCTGGTGCGGATCCGTTTCTCAGATGAAGCCAAGGAGATGCTCCAGGACAATGACCTGAACGTGGCCAAGGCCATGATCACCGCCGGCCTGGAGGCGGCGGGGTCCACCACCGATGACATCGGTGACATGGAGATGGAAGAAGAAGACACCATGCCCCCCGCCTACAACCAGACCGTTCACTGAGAATGGGTCTGTCTCTGCCGCAGTATGACTCCATGGCTGTGACCGCGTACGGAGGCGTTCTCCAGGCGGCCATAGCTGTGGCGGCTCAGTCCCGAGGTCCAGAGCACCACAGCATGGCAGGTACCAGCTGACAGCGCTTTTTCCGCCAGCGTCTCGGCGCTGTGCTGGGCCGAGGAGCGGAGGATCAGAAGCTGGTGCTGGATGATGCCGTGATGCTGCTGCCACTTGCCAACCAGTCCTGCCGGTGGGTCGATCCAGGCCAGCCAGCGTTCCTCCTGGTTGAGCTGGGTCAGCATCGGCAGCAGCAGCTGGAAGTTCTCGATCTGTTCCTCCGGCAGGATAATCTCCGTCACGTTCGCCTCCGGCGCCTCCGGAGCGTGACTCCCGCCGCCTTCGCCGGTTCCCGAGGCGGTCTCGGTGGCAGGGGGATTCCGCTGTTCCTGTGGGGTGAGATCCAGTTGTTCCATGATGGGGCTCCTGTCAGCTTCTGTGGGGTGGGTCAGTGCAGATCACCGCGGCGGATGACGCCCACGCCCAGCCCTTCGATATCCAGTGGTGTGTCAGTCAGATCCACCTGGATGGGGTCGAACTCATCATTCTCGGCAATGAGCCAGACGGTACTGCCCTCCCGGCGGAAGCGCTTGACGGTGACCTCATCCTCCAGCCGTGCCACCACGATCTGGCCGTTGTGGACGTCCGTGGTGCGGTGAACGGCCAGCAGGTCGCCGTCGAGGATGCCCACATTCTCCATGCTGGTCCCGCGCACCCGCAGGAAATAGTCTGCTGCCGGGGTGAAGAATCCAGGCTCCAGAGTGCAATGATCCTCGATGTTCTCCTCGGCGAGGATGGGGTTGCCGGCGGCAACCTGACCGACGATGGGGATGCCGGGGCTTTCCTCGACTTCCGGGAGCCGGATGCCGCGGCTGGCGCCCTTGACCATTTCGATGGCGCCCTTGCGGGCCAGGGCCCGGAGGTGTTCCTCCGCCGCGTTGGCGGATTTGAAACCCAGGGTGCTGGCGATTTCAGCCCGCGTGGGCGGGTAGCCCGTGGAATGCACGTGCTCGCGGATCAGGTCGAGAATCTGTTGCTGTCTTGGCGTCAGGTTCATAGTTAGGGCCACTGTTTTTCCGTACAGGTACTGTCAATGTATACAGTCTTCGTGGCCCTGTCAAAGGGGATCAACCGATGGAGAAAGTGCCCGGGGGTTGGGCGTCACTGGGTTGGGTTTCAACACGGCTTACTGAGGCGGCGGGTGGGCCATGGTGAAGCCAGTCCACCAGCTGGTTGACGGCGTTCTCACCGCCGCAGGCAAGTACTTCCACACTGCCGTCGGGCTGGTTGCGGGCGTAGCCGGTGACGCCCAGCCGCTGCGCCTGGGCGCGGGTGTTGTCACGGAAACTTACGCCCTGAACGCGGCCCTCCACCCGGGCCAGGATACAGGTCTCTGCCATAGCGTTGTCCTCCTACCAGCGGGCCTTGTCCCACATCTCTGGATTGGCCCAGTTCTCCGGATTGTTCCACTCGCGCACGTAATTGTAGGTATCCAGATCATAGGCGAACAGTGTGGCATTCACGGGATCGGTGTAGTGGTAGAGGCGGGTGAACCCCATGCCGATGAAATCCTGGAATCGCCAGGGGCTGCCGTCGCGGACATAGACAGCGATCCGGGTAGCGCCCATGTTCCGGAGCTGGCCGAGCAGCTTCTGGCCCTGCGGCTGTGGCAGTTCCTCCAGTGTGTCGGTGATCAGGGCCAGGTCGAACAGCCTTGGTAGCGGAAAGGCACTGTTGGGGGCTTCGGCGGGAAGACGCAGGCACTCGGCCTCTGCCGGTCGCTCCGGCCATTCCTGCAGGCACTGTTCGGCCAGACCGGCGCTGTGTACGACGGACGTGGGCTGGTAATGCGCCAGGATCATGGTCAGGTCCTGTTCGGGATTGTAGCCGTTGGCGTCGGTGGCCATGGGCGCCTCGCGGAGTCGGGAATTACTGGAAGTCTCGGCTTCTGACGTTGAGCCTGTCAATGAGATGGCTGAGGTCATCCAGGCGCCCGGCGATCACGTGGATAACCCCTTCCTGACGCTCCAGGGTGCCACGGACCTGCAACAGCCGGGCGTTGAGCAGGGGGCGGCGCTGACAGCGGGCGGTGTCCCGCCAGACGATCACATTGATATTGCCGGTCTCGTCCTCAAGGGTCACGAAGGTAACGCCGGCGGCGGAACCGGGGCGCTGTCGGCCGGTGACAAGTCCTGATACAGCCACGGGCCGGCTGCTTTCGGCGTTCTCCAGATCCACGGCCCGCAGGCAGTGACGGAGTCGGCCCCGGTCCCGCAGCTGGGCCAGTGGATGGCGTTCCAGTGTGAGCCCGAGACTGGTGCAGTCCTCGAGCGTCCGCTGGGCCTCATCAGGGGCCGGCATGCGGGAGCGGGAATCCCGCGGCGGCTGCCCTCCATCCCCCGCCAGTGGCAGGGGATGATCCGGCTCCAGCAGGTCCCAGCGGGCCTGGTGGCGGTTGTCGCTCAGTGGCTGCAGGGCACCGCTGGCGGCCAGGGCTTCCAGATCGGGGCTGGCGAGCCCCGTACGCCGCCGCAGGTCCTGCAGGCTGGCGTAACCGCCACAGGGGCGGCATTCAACCACATGCAGGGCGGCATCCCGCCCGAGGCTGTCGATCAGCCTCAGGCCCAGACGCACGGCGGGGGTGTCGCCGTCGTCCTCCAGGCGGTGTGCCTCATGGCTCTGGTTGATGTCCACGGGCCGCACCTCGACGCCTTCCCGCCGGGCGTTCTGGACCAGCTGTGACGGCGAGTAGAACCCCATGGGCTGGCTGTTGAGCAGGGCGCATAGAAAAGCTGCCGGGTGATGGCACTTGAGCCAGGCGCTGACATAGACCAGCAGGGCGAAGCTGGCGGCGTGGGATTCCGGGAAGCCATAACCGCCGAAGCCCTTCATCTGGCGGTATAGATTTTCTGCGAATTCAGTGCTGTAACCGTTACTGTTCATGCCATCTATGAGCTTTTCCCGGAACCGGGAGAGATCGCCGTGGCGCTTCCAGGCGGCCATGGCCCGGCGCAGCTGGTCAGCCTCACCGGCGCTGAAGCCGGCCGCCACCATGGCGAGCCGGATGACCTGTTCCTGAAAGATGGGCACCCCCAGAGTGGGCTCGAGCACCTCGCGGATGCGGTCGTCCGCGTAGGGAACGTCGTCCGGCGCATTCCGGCGCTGCAGGTAGGGGTGCACCATGTTCCCCTGTATGGGGCCGGGGCGCACAATGGCCACCTCGACCACCAGGTCGTAATACTTATCCGGTTTCAGGCGCGGCAGCATACTCATCTGGGCCCGGGATTCCACCTGGAATACACCCATGCTGTGCCCTCTCTGGAGCATGCGGTAGACCGCCGGGCATTCCGGCGGGACGTCGGCCAGGCTGGCCGGGCCGCCACGCTCGCCCACCATCGCCAGGGCCTTGCGGATAACCGTGAGCATGCCCAGGGACAATACGTCCACCTTGAGCAGGCCCAGGGCTTCCAGGTCGTCCTTGTCCCATTGGATGACGGTGCGCCCGGCCATGGCGGCGTTCTCCACCGGGACCAGATCGGCGACCCGTTCCGAGGCGATAACGAATCCCCCCACATGCTGGGAGAGGTGGCGCGGGAAGCCGATGAGTTCGCGTGCCAGCGGCAGCAGGTGACGGGCCGGGCCCTGGTCGTCCAGCAGGCCCTTGCGGCGCAGCTGCTGCTCCCAGTCATCCTCGCCGTCGCGCCAGTCGATGCCCTGGACCAGCTGTTCGATGTGCACCGGGTCCAGCCCCAGGGCCTTGCCGGCATCGCGCAGGGCGCTGCGCGGGCGGTAGCAGATGACGGTAGCGGCCAGGGCGGCGCGTTCGCGCCCGTACTTGCGGTAGATGTACTGGATGACCTCCTCGCGGCGCTCGTGCTCGAAGTCCACGTCAATGTCCGGGGGCTCGCCGCGCTCCTTCGAGATGAAGCGCTCCAGCAGCAGGTTGATCTGCCGGGGGTCCACCTCGGTGATGCCCAGGCAGTAGCAGACCACAGAGTTGGCGGCCGAGCCCCGCCCCTGGCAGAGAATGCCGCGCTCGCGGGCGAACCGGACGATGTCATGGATGGTCAGGAAGAAAGGCTCGTAGGCCAGTGACTCGATCAGCTCAAGCTCATGGCTGAGCTGGCGGTCAATGGTATCCGGAACGCCGTCCGGGAAGCGCCAGTGACGGCCCTGTTCAACCAGTTCCCGCAGCCAGGTGGTGGGCGTATGGCCCTCGGGAACGAGCTCGCCGGGGTATTCGTAGCGCAGTTCGTCCAGACCGAAACGACACTCCTGAACCAGATTCAGGGTTTCACGGATCCAGGCAGGGGGAAACAGGCGCGCCAGTCGCTCGCGTGGGCGCAGGTAGGCTTCGGCATTGCCCTGGAGCTGGTCGGCGGCCTCCGTCAGGGGGCGGCCCAGGCGGATGGCGGTGACCAGGTCCTGTAGGGGCTTGCGCCCTCGCCGGTGCATCAGGACATGGCCTGTGGCCACCACTGCACACCCGTGGCGGGCCGAGAGCTGTTTCAGCCAGCGCAGGCGCTGACGGTCGTTCTGGGCCAGAGGCCGTTCGGCCATCAGCCGCAGGCCGGGGAACATCGCCATGAGCTGTTGGCCGTGCTCCGCATCCGACTGGCTGAAACCGGGGCGCCACAGAGCCAGGCACTGCTTCTGGCACAGCGCCAGATCCTCGGACCAGAGCTGGTAATGGCCCTTGTCGCTGCGCCGGCGCCCCCGGGTGATGAGTTGACTGAGCGCGGCGTAGCCCTGGCGGTCCGGGGCGATCAGAACCAGGGTGCCGGGCAGGTCCTGAAGCCTGAACGTACTGCCGACCAGGAGGGTCAGTTCCAGCGAGCGTGCCCTGGCATGGGCCCGAACGACGCCAGCCAGGGAGCATTCATCGGTCAGCGCCAGGGCCTGATACCCCAGACGGTCGGCCTCCTCGACCAGCTCCTCCGGATGCGAGGCGCCGCGCAGGAAGCTGAAATTGCTGAGGCAGTGGAGTTCGGCGTAATCCTCTGTCATCCGAACCATCCGTGAATAAACCACTGATCCTGTCGGTTGCGGAACAGCCAGGCGCGCTGGCCGTTGTCCAGCAGGGCGATGTAGTAGTCGCGGCGTACATAGTCGCCATCCCACCAGCCGCCCTGGATGCGCTCGGGGCCGTTGAGCCAGCGGATCGGGGGGCGCTGCAGCGGCTGTGGTGGCTGCTGGAGCCAGAAGGGGCGTGCCGGCCCTGAACGCGGGGGTGTGCTGGTGCCCCGTTGCCGGGCGGGCTGCCAGTGGGCACAGCGCTCCGGACGCGGGTCCGGGGTCCGGCCAGGGGACTGGATGCTGTCCCGCCCCAGCCGGGCCCGCAGCCGGTACAGCAGGGTTTCACGGGCTTGCTGCCGGCTTTCACCGCTGTCGAACAGGTCGTGGCTTTCGGTGGCATCAAGGGCAACCGTGCGTTCTGTTGCCAGTGACAGGGCGTTTACGTCGTCGGGCAGGCAGGTCGCGGCCAGTCGCAGCAGGGCCAGCTCCAGGAAGGCCTCTGCCCTGGTCTCTCCCTGGCTGGTTTCCAGTGCCAGGGAGGTGGGTGCCCGGTCGGGATGGTGAAGGGTGAGGCTGAGCCGGTCACAGCGGCACTGGCGCTGGCGCAGAAAGGTCTCGAGGGCTTCCAGAAGATGCGACAGAGGGGCTTTCAGATGGTCGGTGCTCCGGGTTTCCCGGGTCAGCGTCAGGCTCTGATGGAACGCTGCCCGGGGGTGAAACTCCTGAACGGGATCGCCGGATCGCCCGAGTATCCGCTGCAGGTCGTCGTACAGTTCCGGTCCCAGGCGGGTGGTCAGCTCCGCGGGGCAGCACGCGAGCAGATCCTCCAGGTGCTGCAGGCCCATTCGGGTCAGTCGCTGGCGGACCCTGGCAGGCCAGTCCGTGGCCGTGACCGGCAGGCGACGCAGGGCATGGTGCATGGTTTCCGGATCATCCGTGCATACAGCGCTGCCGTGGCGAGCCAGAAGCCGGGCCATGCGCGGACTGGTGCCGGTGGCCATGTGGCCGTTCAGTCCATGCTGTGACAGGTACTGCGTAAGTACTGTCGCCAGATCCTCGGGTTGCGGGTAGAGGTGGCGCAGCCGGTCGGCACGGATCAGAAGGCCATCCGGAGGCCACAGGGCCAGTGGGGAGGCCAGCTGGTAGAGTGCCGTTGCCAGCTGCTCCAGCAGTTCCGCCTGGCGGGCGTCGCTGAAGGGGACCAGGGCGAGTTGCGGGCACAGAGCACGGGCTGTGGCCATGGACTGGCCTGCCCGGACACCCGTCTGCCGGGCCTGTTCGTCCGGCTGCTGGATCACCGGGGGCGAGCCTGTGCTCAGTGCCACCGGCGCATCGTGGCTCTGGTGGTGATCCAGCAACAGCGAGGGCAGATGGAGATACAGCCACAGCACTGGGTCACACCGTCTGACGGGGGATGACGGGAGGCAGTGTCAGGGTTCGGCTTCCTGCCTGACCGCCGCGCTGGCGCAGCAGTGTCACCCGCAGCTGGTTTGCCCCGGGCACCGCTTCAAGGCTCAGGCGCATGGGGGCGGGCGAGGCCTGGCTGGCGCCTGTTTCCGGAGTGATCAGGACGCCCAGGGTGCGGCGTTCTTCCAGAGCCAGCTGCAGTCGTCGGAGTGCGGCAGGATCACGCCGCCGGCTCCACCCCATCACCATACCCACCGCATTGTTGCCCAGGAGCTGTTCCAGGGCCCAGAGGTGATCCGAACGGCTGCCAGTGCGCACCAGGAAGCAGTGCTCCGGGGGCAGCCCCATGCCTTCCAGAGCCGGCGGGTAGGGCGCATGGGGTGGGTCCACCCAGAACAGGGCTGTTTCGTTGCGGACACACTGGCGCATGGCATGGGCAAACAGCTGCAGCTCGCCAATGCCGTTGAGGGCGCTGTGGCATTCGATCAGAGCTCCCTGTGGCCAGCCGCTGGTGGCCAGCAGCTGGTCGAGGGCTTCAAAACCGCTGGCAACCCCCCGGGAGTGGCCGGATTTCTGCTGGCTGGCCCGCCACAGGCGGGGATCCTGTTCAAGCTGTGTGCGGGGATGAACGGACATTGCCACCTCAGAACTGTTTATATATACAGTATAGGGGCTGTGGCGATGCCCGGCAATGCGTGGTGTGGATCAGCCCGGGACAGGAACCGATGAATCCCCTGAGGGCTGGACGTAATCCGGGCTTCCCAGGATCCCGGTGCCGCGCAGCAGGCTCCAGGCCACCTTGAGGGTGCTGGTCTCGCGGCTGGCCAGGTACCAACGGGTCTCCTCACCGCGATACCGGGTCTTGTGGTAGGCCAGCGACCGGAAGGCATAGAGGCGGTTGCCGTGGCGGTATAGAAACTGGGCCACATGCCGTATCAGGGGATTGTCACCGGGGATGGCCTCGATGTTGTGCAGGGGGGATATCCCAAGGGACAGGTATTCGATACCTTCCCGGTGGAAGCATTCCATGGCCTCCAGGATGATGAAATCGAGAAGGCCGCTGGGGCTCTGCTCCATGTCCTGGCGCAGGATGTTGGCGGTGTATCCAACGACGTTACCGTTCTCAAAGAAGGGATCAAAGAAGACGTAACCAAGCAGCCGGTCTTCCCTGTCGTAGGCGTAGAAACGGCGTACCCCCCATTCGTCACTGAATACCGGCGGCCGCGTGAGCAGCCGGAGCTCGTGGCTGCGCACCCGCTTGTGCTGGCGCCAGTGCCGGGAGATGCGTTCCATCTGCCGGGTGTCCACCTCGCGGGCCTGCTGTTCCCGCACGCGCAGCTGACAGCGCCTGCCCAGATTGCCGGCGTGGCGGAGCTGCTTCTTGTCGCGCCCCACTGTGTCGAACGCCGGGATGCGTACCCGGAATTCCGTACCCATGGCATTGATGGTGAACCCCAGTGCCTGGAGGTCGCCGGTCACACTGTCGTCGATGCCGCTGAACAGAAACTGGCCCGGCACCTGTTCCAGGCACTGCCTAAGAAGCAGGGACTGAATGGAAGGCGCGCAGACGGGGTTGGCAAAAACGATGTTGACGCGCCCGAGCAGGGTGTTGACGGGCGCATAGGCGACAAACCCGAGTCGTGGGTCCCCGAAGCGGCGCACGTCGGACTGGAGGTTGAAGTAGGCGCTGGACTGCCGCCCGTAGTGCTGGATCAGCGGGCGACACTGCGCGGCGCTCAACCCTTCACGCCAGTCGCCCAGGAATTGCTGTTTCATGAGAATTGTCATCGCCACTGATCCCTGGTTGCGGTATAAAGAACAGTCTGTCCAGACTCATCATGAGCGGCTATCGAGAGGGTTAAGAAGGGGCTGATGATCAAATTGTGATCCAGGCCTTAAGCTGGAGTCGGGATCCATGACCGGTCTCACAAAATGCCTCTAAGAAGCTGAAATTGAAGGACATTTGATTGTTCTACAATATTCGGTAGAGGCTTCTTTATTGATTTTTCCGGTCCTCCATTGAGGATCCCGGAACCGGTTCCATTCAGACGGTATTCGTGGAGCAGTCTATGCGGGAGTGGGTCGCCAACCTGGTTTTCCGGATGATGGCCCTTGTCGGTCTGAGAACCTTTAACGCCCAGTTTCTTGTTTCCTTCATCCTGATTTTTGTGCTGCTGGCGGGGCTGGCGGCGAGTCTCTGGCGCAATCTTGTTCCGGAGCCCGATGCCATTGCCACTGCAGTGACGGCGCAGAAGCAGCTTGCTGCGGTTAATGAACGGGTTTCCGATGGTGCTGGCGCCGGGGATCAGTTGGATGAGCTGGAACGCACCCT
The DNA here is from genome assembly GCF_913056445.1 of uncultured Halovibrio sp. NCBI lineage: Bacteria > Pseudomonadati > Pseudomonadota > Gammaproteobacteria > Oceanospirillales > Halomonadaceae > Halovibrio > uncultured Halovibrio sp. Next base: position 5,309 of record NZ_CAJXMA010000034.1, on the reverse strand, counting down.
GGGGTCACTGACCGGGGACCGGGCGGCATTCAGTGCGCTGGATGCCCCATGGCAGGATTACCGACGCCTGGTCGAGCAGGCTGGTGGTGGCTCCGCTCCGGAAGCACAAGCTCTCCTGCAGGCTTCGGACAGGGTGCGGAATGCGCTCGTGGAGGGCGTGACGGCACTCAGGAAGGCTGATCAGAGCGCTCGTCGCCAGGCGGCCATGGCAGGCATGGCGCTGCTGGTGATGATGGTCGGCATGCTGGCGATCGGTCGCATCTATGGCAATTTCCATTTCATGGAACAGGTGGAGCGGCTGCGACAGAAACTTCGCCAGGTGGCTGACGGGGATTTCTCGGAGACTCTCAGCATCGAGATCCGCGAGAATGAAGTGGGTGAGATGCTGGAGGCCTACAATCTGATGGTTGCCCATGTGGGCGACCTGCTGCGCCAGATCGATGCGGCTACGGCCACGGCGGAAAACAGCCTGCAGCAGGTGCTGGACGTCACGGCCAAGACCCACGAGGGGGCGGACCGCCAGAGCCGAGATGTCAGCGAGGCGGCGACCGCGGTCAATCAGATGGCTTCATCCATTCAGGACGTTTCCGGTAATGCCCAGAGCGCGGCCAGCCATGCCCATGAAGCGGCGGATTCCGCGAACGAGGGGGACAGCGTGGCACGCGAGGCGCGCCAGCGCATCGATCATCTGGATACCCGGTTCGCGGAGACGGCACGCACCATGGAGAGCCTGGAGCAGGACGCCCAGGATGTGAGTAAGGTGCTCGGAATGATCCGGGAGATAGCCGATCAGACCAACCTGTTGGCGCTGAACGCGGCCATTGAAGCCGCTCGGGCCGGTGAATCGGGCCGAGGTTTCGCCGTGGTGGCGGATGAGGTCCGCAACCTGGCGCAGCGGACTCAGGATTCCACCAACCAGGTGCAGGAAACCATTGAGCGGCTCCAGCAGCAGGTCCAGACCCTGGTCAGCGAGAGTGAGGCCAGTGCCCGTGCCAGCCGGGAGAGCGTCGCCTCGGTCAATCAAACGTCCGAGGCCATCCACCGGGTCATGGAAGCGATCAGCCAGATTCAGGGCATGAACGATCAGATCGCGGCTGCCGTGGAACAGCAGAGTCAGGTGTCGGACGACATCAGCCGGCGGATGGAGGCCGTTTCAGAGGTGGCCGAACAGACGGACACGGATGCGGGTCAGACGGTTGAGGCGGCCCGCGCCATACAGGCGCAGATGAATCAGCTGCGTACCACCATGGGGCGTTTCCGCACTCAGTGACCCAGTACCCGCTTGCGCAGGCGACGCCAGCGGGTAATCAGCCAGTCCATGACAGTGGGCCGGTCATCGATCATCTCCGCTTCCTCGTGATGGGGGCGGGTGGGGTCGCTTTCATCTTCGCCGGTTTCCACCTCCACGCCATAGCGTTCGCTGGCGTGTTCCCACTCTTCCCAGTCGTGCGGCGTACCGGCGTTCGGCTGATGGAGACGCACCGCCCGTTCCCAGGAATTCTCGCGGAGTGAATGCTCCCGCTCCTGGTCCGAGGACTCGATGCCGTATTTTCTGAGGAACTCTTCGGGGTTCATGGGCGCCTCCGGCTGCCGCTCACCGTCAGTACCAGTGTAACGACAACCGCCGGCGCTGCCATCATTATCGCATCACTGTTCCACGAAGGCGCGTTCAATCACGAAATGGCCCTGGTGGCCCTGCTTGGCCTCCTGGAAGCCGCGCTCGGTGAGGATGCGCACCATGTCCTTGAGCAGGCCCGGGCTACCGCAGATCATGAAGCGGTCCTCTTCCAGGCTCAGGTCGGGCATGCCCAGGTTCTTCGTCAGCTCGCCGCTTTCGATCAGGTCCGTAACGCGGCCCTGGTTCTCGAAATTTTCACGCGTGACCGTGGGGTAGTAGGTCAGCTGGTCCCGGATCATGTCGCCCAGGTACTCATGCTGCGGCAGTTCGCTGGTGATGGCTTCGTGGTAGGCGAGCTCATCCACGTAACGCACCCCGTGGACCAGGATGACGTTCTGGAACTGCTCGTAGATCTCCGGGTCCTTGATGATGCTCAGGAAGGGTGCCAGGCCAGTGCCGGTGCCGATCAGGTAGAGGTTGCGCCCGGGCAGGAGGTTGCCGCCGATGAGAGTGCCCGTGGGCTTCTGGCCGACCAGCACCTCATCGCCCACCTCCAGGTGCTGCAGGCGTGAGGTCAGGGGGCCGTCCTGGACCTTGATGCTGAAGAACTCAAGGGTGTCCTCATGGTTGGCGCTGGCCATGCTGTAGGCCCGCATCAGCGGCTTGCCGTCCTCCAGCTGCAGGCCGATCATGGTGAACTGGCCGTTCTTGAACCGGAATGCCGGATCACGGGTTGTGCGGAAGCTGAAGAGTTCGTCCGTCCAGTGGTGAACGTCCAGTACTTTCTCCACATTGTGTTTGCCCATGAATGCTACCTCGCTGATGGCTCACCGGGTGAGTGGGCGCAGGCAGTTGCCTGGACGATACCCAGTGTTTAACGTATGTATTGGTTGAATGGATTATCAGGCTATGTTCTATCGGAACAATCGATTATGAAGTACACGCTGCGCCAGCTTGAGGTGTTCCTTGCCACGGCCCGTAATGAAAACATAACCCGCGCGGCCGATGAGCTGGCCATGTCCCAGTCCGCTGCCAGCGGTGCGCTGCGTGATCTCGAGAACCAGTTCAGCGTTCAGCTTTTCGACCGCATGGGCAAGCGCCTGCAGCTCAATGAGCTGGGCCGGCTGGTGCGCCCGAGAGTCGCCGCGCTGCTTGATGAAGCCCACGAGCTGGAACATGCGCTGGCGCGTCATGCCGAGGTGGGGCACGTCAAGGTGGGTGCCACACTGACCATCGGCAACTATATGGCGGTGCCGATTATGGCACGATTCATGAGCGAAAACGAGGGCGCGAATGTCTCGCTGGAGATCGCCAACACCCGCACCATCGGGCGCAAGGTGGCCGATTTTGAACTGGATGTGGGCCTTATTGAGGGAGAAATCCATTCTCCAGAGCTGGAGGTGATCCCCTGGCGTGGCGATCGGCTGACGGTGTTCTGCGCCCCGGACCACCCGATGGCCGGGCGTGAGGCGCTGACCGACGAAGACATTCTGGCAGCCACCTGGATCCTGCGCGAGGGCGGCTCCGGAACGCGCCAGACCTTTGATCGGGCCATGCACGGGCTGCTGCCGGATCTCAACGTGCTGCTGGAACTGCAGCACACCGAGGCCATCAAGCGCGCCGTGGGTACCGGTATGGGCGTGGGCTGCCTGTCCGAGGTGGCCCTGAGGGATGCCTTCGACCGTGGAGACCTGATCCCGCTTCCCGTGCCTCACCGGGATCTGGCCCGCTCGTTCTATTTCATCCTGCATCGCCAGAAGTATCGCAGCGCCGGCGTGGATCAGTGGCTGAAACTGTGCCGTGAAACCACCGGACTCAATGGCACCATGGAGGCGGCCGATGGTGCATGAACTGAAGAACCGGGAAATCCGGCTCGCCTGGCTGGGATTCGTCACCGCATTGCTGCCGATACTGACGTTCCACACCACCTATCTGCTGTCCGCGTGGAATGGCTATGTGCCCTGGTGTGTTCCGTACTGGGATGCCTGTACTTCCATCAGCGCCACCGGGCGCAACGGCCTGGCCTATTTCATTTTCAAGGGCGTCATGATTCCGGCGATTACGCTCCAGGTCCTGTTCTGGGCCATCAATCACCGCTGGCTGCAGGCGCTGGGGTACCCGCGTGGTAAGGCCGTGGGCTGGCTCGGTGCGCTGGCAGCGGCCTTCCTGTTGCCCTATGTGCTGAGCCTGGGCCATGCCGGAGATGCTTTCGCGCTGGCACGGCGCATCGGCACAGCGGGCTACGTGGGCGTGACGGGCATCGTCCAGATCCTGCTGGGCAGTGTACTGTGGCGTTCGCGCTATCCGTTGCTGCAGCGTGGCGGCGCCCGGTTGCTGGCGCTGAGTGGCGTTACTCTGGGCATCGCGATCCTGACGCTGATCCTTCAGTCCATTCCGGCGGTTGATTACGACAGCATCAAGTATGCCTTTGACTGGATCCTGATTGTGCTGCTCAACATCCACGGCATTGGTGTGGCCGTGCTCTGGTGGCGGGCAGGCCTGGCGGTTACACTGCCGCGCACCCTCAATCTGGAGTAGCGGCGGATGCATGTGGCGGTCCTGGGTGCCGGTGTGATCGGCACCACCACAGCCTGGTACCTGCGTGAGGCCGGGTATGATGTGACCGTGGTGGAACGCCGGGGTGGCCCGGGCGAGGAGACGAGCTTCGCTAACGGCGGCCAGGTCTCGGTGTCCCACGCCGAGCCCTGGGCCAGCCCGGGCGCCCCTGCCCAGCTCCTGCGCTGGCTGTTCCGCTCTGATGCGCCCCTGCGCTTCCGGCCGCGTCTGGATCCCCACCAGTGGGCCTGGGGGCTGCGTTTTCTCAGCGAATGCCGCAGTCGCCGCTATGCACGGAATCTCGAGACCGTCGTGCGGCTCGGCCTGTACAGCCGGAAATGCCTTTCGGAACTGCGCGAACGCACCGGGATCGAGCACCACCAGCGCCGGGAAGGCATCCTTCATTTCTACACCGACCCGGACGTCTATGCGGCCGCCCATGGCCCTGCCGCCCGTATGCGGGCCCTGGGTTGCGAGCGCGATGTGATTGACGTTGCTGACGCAGTGGCGAGGGAGCCCGCCCTCGGCACGCTGCAGCCGGAGCTGAGAGGTGCCACCTGGACGCCCGGTGATGAATCCGGTGATGCCCATGTTTTCACCCGCCAGCTGGCTGGGATGGCAGGTGCGGCAGGCGTGCGATTCCTGTTCAACAGCCGGGTTATGGGGCTTGAAACCGAGGGTGGGGCGGTGCGGCGGGTCCGGCTGAATCAGGCCGGGGCCTTTACCCACCTGGAGGCGGATGCCGTGGTGGTCGCTTTGGGCAGCTTCTCGGCGCCCCTGCTGCGGCCCCAGGGCATCAACCTGCCGGTATATCCGGCGCGTGGCTATTCCGTGACGGTACCGGTGCGGGATCCGGAACAGGCCTACACCGTCAGCCTGATCGATGATGAATACAAGCTGGTCTATTCCCGTCTGGGGGATGAGCTGCGCGTGGCGGGCATGGCGGAGATTGACGGCTGGCGCCAGGACATTGATCCGGCACGCTGCCGCCAGATCCTGGACCGGTTGGCGCACTGCTTTCCCAAGGCAGGGCACTGGGATCAGGCCCGTTTCTGGGCGGGGTTGCGGCCTGCGACGCCTTCGAGTGTGCCTTTTGTGGGTGCAACCCCCTGGCCGGGGCTCTACCTGAATACCG
>NZ_CAJXMA010000033.1:0-28337 GCF_913056445.1 uncultured Halovibrio sp. | reverse complement strand
TTAGCTTTTCCGAGATCTAACTGTACTGTTTTTCAGAACAAAGATGATAAGTCACTATTTATCCGGAAAAACTGGGTTGATGAAAAGCGCGCAATGCTAATTATTGGCTCTGGTGTTAATTTGACACAATTCACGCCAAACTTTCAGCCAATTGAAGAAAGTAGACCGATACAAATCGTGATGCTGGGAAGGTTGATTTGGCACAAGGGTATGTACGAATTTTCTCAAGTTGCAGAACACATTCGCCGATTACATCCTGACGTCAGGCTCGTATGGGCAGGCGAGCTAGACCTTGATCATCCTGACGCTGTTCCGGAGCAGTGGCTTAGTTCTCAAACGAACTTCGATTATCTGGGCCGTGTTTCAGATGTGCCGGAACTTTTGCGGCGCTCAGATATTTTGTTGTTTCCTTCCGTTTATCGCGAAGGTGTGCCACGTAGTGTGATGGAGGCTGCTGCCACCAAAATACCTTGTGTGGGTTTCGACGTCCCTGGTGTTCGAGAAGCGGTTCGTCACGAAATAACAGGTTATCTAGTTGCAGAAGGAGACATCGATGGGCTAACAAAAGCCGTGCTATCTATGCTGAGTGACTCAGAATTACGTACCCAGATGGGAGAGCAAGCGCGATTCTTGGCGGAAAATGAATTTGATATAAACAAGATCTCAGCAGACTATGTGCAGACTTATCGTGACTTTGGAATTGATATTCCTGCTTTTGGATGATTTGGATGAATTGTAAACCTATTATGATCATCGGCGCTCCCCGATCCGGCACCAACATGCTCCGCAACGCCCTCACCTCCCTGGAAGGCATCAGCACCTGGCCCTGCGATGAGATCAACTACATCTGGCGCCATGGCAACGTGCGGTACCCCTCCGATGAGATTCCCGCTGAAAATGCGACGGAACCCGTTGCCCTATACATCCGGGGTTGTTTCACCAGCATGGCACGGCGCACTGACGCGGAAACGCTCGTAGAGAAGACTTGCGCCAATTGCCTGCGCGTGCCCTTTGTTGACCGGGTAGTCCCGGAGGCCCGTTACATCTACATCGTCCGGGACGGCATCGATGCCATCGGCTCCGCCCGCCAGCGCTGGACGGCGGGGCTGGACATTCCTTACCTGCTGGAGAAAGTCCGGTTTGTTCCGGTGAGCGATCTGCCCTATTACGCCTTCCGTTATTTCTGGGCCCGCCTGTTTCGGCTGGTCTCCCGGGAGAAGCGGCTGGCCTTCTGGGGGCCGGCCCTCGACAACATGCAGGCCATCCTGCGCAATCATTCGCTGAATGAGGTCTGCGCGCTGCAGTGGCAGCGGTGCGTGGATAAGGCGGATGAGGCGCTTTCCCGGATGCCGGAAAGCAAGGTGCTGCACGTAAGCTACGAAACCTTCGTCCGGGAGCCGGAGGCGGAGATGCGACGCATCCTGAGCTTCATGGGGCACGACGAGGTGCCGGATGATACGATCGCGAACGCGGTGGCCGGCGTGTCCAGCAAGACCATCGGCAAGGGGCGCAAGGCGCTCGGTGATGACGAGGTGGCTGGTCTTGAGGCCCTGGTCAGTTCCTCCCTGCGGCGCTACGGCTATCTCTAAAGCGATGGCGGATGGTCTCTCACCTGGGCAGCAGGCCCTGAAACGCACCTTTGATGCCTCGGTCGCCTTTGTCGGCCTGGCGCTCACCTTCTGGCTCATCGCCCTCACCTGGCTCCTCGCCACCCTCGACACCCGCAGCAACGGCTTCTTCACCCAGAAGCGCGTGGGCAAGGACGGGCGGCTGTTCACCGTGGTCAAGCTCAAGACCATGCGCCCGAGCCGCGCACACCACACCACCATCACCCAGTCCGGCGACCCGCGCATCACGCCCCTGGGGCGCTTCTTCCGCAAGACCAAGCTGGATGAGCTGCCCCAGCTCTGGAACGTGCTGGTCGGCGACATGAGCTTTGTGGGACCGCGCCCAGACGTGCCCGGCTACGCGGACCGCCTCGATGGCGAACAGGGGCTGCTGCTCACGGTCCGCCCCGGCATCACCGGCCCCGCCACCCTGGCCTACCGCGACGAGGAGGCCATCCTCGCCGCCCAGCCGGACCCGGAGCGTTACAATGACGAGGTGATCTACCCGGACAAGGTGCAGATCAATCTGGAGTACATCCGGAACTGGCGGTTCCGGGATGATCTGGTTTATATCTGGCGGACGGTTTGTGGGGGGTGAGGTCGCGAGTCGATGGTATCGCGAGCAAGGCTCGCTCCTACAAACGGTCGGGATTACGGGTGATGTTGCGGGCGCGGATCACGAGACTGTAGGAGCTTGCTTGCAAGCGATCCTGGATCATCGCGAGCGAAGCTGGACGATAAGACGCAGCGTTAGCCGACTAGCTAAACGGCTCCCGTTATGCCATCATCACAAAACTAACCATAATGGTTAGGAGCATTGAGTGCCTTTATACGACTTGGACGACGTAAGAGCGGCAAGGAGGCAACATTAGCTTTTGAGGCTTTCCGTATGTACGAATGCAAAGCTTGCGGCTCGCACGACGTAACGCAGCACGCCGAGAATGAAAGTATCCGGTACCGTCAGGGCGCTGTAGACGTCGCTTTGTCGTATTGCGTCTGTAACGCCTGTGGGCGCGAATTCGTGCCGACAGAGGTCATTAAACAGAATGATGCATTGATCCGGGCTGCCAGGCGCGCTTACGACGGCCTGCTGTCTCCGGAACAAATCCGCCATGGCCGGCAGTCACTGGGACTGAGCCAGGAGGAAGCTGCCAGCGTGTTCGGCGGTGGTGCCAATGCCTTCTCCAAATATGAGCGGGGCGAAGTCACGCAGAGCGTGGCCATGGATCGGTTGATTCGGCTTTGCGTGAATCATCCAGAGTTGTTGGATGAGATCCGTTCCGGGTTCCATGAGGTGTCAACGCTCAGTTGACCTGCACTACCCGGCCGACGAAATGCGCCAGCAGTCAAAGCTCAGTGTCTCAGGCGATCTTATTTCTAAAGAAGCAGAGTCCGGAGGGGCGGATGAGCTCTACTTGAGGGCCTTCGTCAGTTTTGGGCTGCGCTTCGTGCGCAAAGAGGAAACCACAGAAAACAGCGACCAGGGCCCTCTCTCCGAGCTGACGGCGACCTTTGCTGTGATTTATCGAATGAGCCGGGAACTCCCGGATGACACCATCCAGGAATTCATTCAGCACAATGTGGTTCACAATGCCTGGCCCTTCTGGCGTGAGCATGCCATTCGTTCTGCCTCCGAGGCCAAGCTTCCCCGCCCGCAAATCGGCTTATTCAAGCCACGGGCTGAATCCGAATAACGCTGGCCTCAACAGTTGTGGGTGATGTTGCGGGTGCGGATCACAGAGCTGTAGGAGCTTGCTTTGCAAGCGATCCTGGAGAAATCGCGAGCGGGGCTCGCTCCTACGGATTATGCAAGAGGCAGGCATTTGACCAACCCAACTGGCATGCTGTAGCTTTCTGCTCATCCATGGAAGAATCTTAACCAGAGAGGCCGCACGCTCACGAGCCGGTAGCCTCTGATAGCAGAAGCAACGGATATGCGAAAAGTCCTGTTTTCCACCCTATCAACCTGCTTGGTCGCCATATCGGTTTTCTCTCTTCCGATCGCGAACATTTACGCCTACTCCTATATAGTCCCACTTTGCCCAGAGACAGAGGTTTGGTCAGCGCTTCTTGAGCCGGTGGGTGGATGTGACTTTTATCTTTATGCACTCCAAGCCCTATTCGGGGGACTGCTTTTTTTATTTCTCAGGATCATTAATTCAAAATATCTATCCCCTTCTGAGCATCTGGCACTGTTCTTTCTATCCTCAGTATTTCTGACATCGCTATCCGTGTACATCGGACGTTACTATTTCACGGAAGCACTTTGGTTTTTAATGCCGGTAATTGTTATATCACTAAGCAACCTGTACCAATCATGGAGGATTTATGTCGAGCGGACTCGAATACAGAATGCCGGAGAAGGATACCGCTAAAGTTGCGTATCTCTGTCAGATCCTGAATCTGGAAAAACAACGGTTCAAGGATTTACCGGATAGAAAGCTCGTCGGCCTTTTATCCGATGTGATTCTTTATCACCACGTTCCCCGGATGGAACAGCGGCAGATTCTTAAGCGTTTGACGACACTGCCTGGCCCGTTGCACGCAAAATTGAGATCCAAGGTCGCAACACCACTCGTGCAACCTCTCTGGAGTGTGTGGTCACTGCCCACTCAGGAGTTATTTGAGTATCAGGAGCTCTTCGATACCATCGCCTCGTTTGGCAATTTTTTTGGCTACTCATTCAGCGCGATGTCAGCAAAAGAGATGATTGCCAAAGTCAAGTCACTTCCCGACGAAGGGGGAAGAACTCCGATAACGCTGGCCTCAACAGTACTCATCTGGGGTTTCTTCTGGAACAACGAAAGCGCCAGGCAGACCATTCAGCAGGAGATCAATCGACGTGCAGGAAAAAAGTTCCAGAGCTGACCGGGTTCTGATCTCCAGCCTGGCATTGAAGGTAGGTCTGGCGGATTGGTTTCGATTCGTCAGGCTTTGCCTGCCAATTCTATTCGTTCTGGCTATTTACTTCTTTGAGATTCAGTTCAATCTCAGCGGCGTCATGAAGGCTGTACTGGTTTTTCTGGGATTGGAGATCATCAGTGACGCACCAGATTTTCTCTCCAAAGTGCTACGCAGAACAGAACCGGTTCTTGTCACTGGCAATGGCTTTATTGAGCTGAAACTGGAAAACGAATACCGGATCCCCATGAACAATCTGGTCAGCATGCAGGTGGACACCCATTGGTGGCCTTTGAAGCGCAACACCATAATCTTTGAGTTTCCCGAGGAGACTCAGGTTATTCGGACCAATCTCGATTACGGCCCCCTTTCCCGGTACTTAAATCAAATGAGTCGTGAACTGAAATGCGCTCGATAAGCGGCTGACCTGTCACGCTATGGAAAGCACATTCCCGATCATTGAAATTGACGCTGACTGGGCACTGGATGATGAGCCCATGGGGAGCAAGGACAAGTTCTGGCTTGAGCGCCCCGGAACAAGTCAGCTCCCATGGCTTTTCAAGTACAGTCGGGAGAACGAAGGAGAGGCCACCGGCGAGCACTGGGCCGAAAAGATTGCGGCTGAGCTTGCTCGAATGCTCGGAGTACCGCACGCCGAAGTCGAATTGGCGCGTTTCAATGGGCAGTGGGGGAGTCTTTGTCGGATGTTCTCGGAGTTAGATGACCATGCCATCGAACTGGTTCATGGTAATGAATTGCTGGCCGGGGCAATTCCGGAATATGACCCCGACCGGCGTTTCGGGCAGGTGCAGCACACGCTCGATAACATTTTCAGGGCGATTCGCTACGGCATAGGTGAGAATGAGCAGCGGCTGGAAGAGGCATTCAGCGGGATAGCAGGCTTTGTGGTACTTGATGCGCTCGTGCTCAACACTGACCGCCATCATGAAAACTGGGCATTGTTCCGGAGAACGTCAGTTCAGAGTCAAACCATTCACTGGCTGGCGCCGACGTTTGACCATGCATCTTCGCTCGGGCGCGAACAGCCCACACAGAAACTCTGTCAATGGCAGGATGACAGAAATCTGGACCGCGCAAAATGGTATGCGAACCGTGGAACGGGCGGCGTTTTCCGCCGTGTTGATACCCGTAAAGGCGAAAATCCTCTTACTCTGGTAGAATTGGCAGCCCGGAGATGGCCTCAATACTTGGATCCTTGGCTGGAAAGGCTCCACAAAATCCCAGTCCCAGAGATCGAACGAATTGTTGACGCAGTGCCCCAGGCCGCCATATCAGAAGAACACCGCTGGTTTGCCAGAGAGCTGCTAAACTACACTTACACTCGTTTAACGAGCCTGAGATGACGCAAACACTCTTTCTTGCATGGCAGGATCAATACAGTGGACCCGAAGCGCAGCCGGCGAGTCGGTTGTGGTTCCCCATTGGCCGCCTGGATATTGCGGAGAACGAGCGTGATTATCGCTTTCGTTACACCCACGGTGCAGAAGTAGCAAGGCAGAAAGCCGGCTTTGAACCTTTGGATTCCTTTCCTGAGCTGAAAAAGGATTACCATTCAGCCGAGTTGTTCACGTTGTTCCGCAACCGGGTCCCCAGCCCCAATCGTCGTGACTATGCGGACATTGTCCACCGCCTCGGTCTTGATGTGGATGCTGGCTCCTACGATATTCTGGCAGTTGGTGGAGGTCGCCGGCAGACCGATAATCTGGAGGTATTCCCCCAGATCCAGAAACGCGTAGACGGAGGCTTTGACTGCCGGTTTTTCCTCCATGGCTGGCGGCATGTCAGTGAAAGTGCAAGAGCGCACATCAATGAGCTCCAGGCTGGCGATTCTCTGCGGGTTGCTATCGAGTTGAATAATCCGGCAACAGGCATCGCGCTACAGCTCCAGACGGCGGATGACTACCACATGCTGGGTTGGGCACCGCGGTACCTGGTCCACGATCTGATGAACGCGGTTTCTGAAGCATCGAACGACCTCAGAGCGGAAGTAGCACGAGTAAACCCCGCGCCAGTGCCCCACAACCAGCGGGTTCTGGTACAGATGTCAGGCCACCTGCCAACCAATTACAGTCCGATGGATTCAGAGGAATTCATTCCGCTGGTAGGCTGACTCCCTCAGAGCTAGCGATATCCCGCCCATGTAGGAGCGAGCCTTGCTCGCGATCTTTTGTATTCCGGATCTTATCGCGAGCGAGGCTCGCTCCTACGGTGTTGAATTCGAATTTGATGATGGAATGTTTTAACCGATGCTGAACGGTCCTTTCTCTCCCTGGCCCTCCTTCACCCAGGAAGAAGCCGATGCGGTGCAGCAGGTGCTGCTGTCCAACCGGGTGAATTACTGGACGGGCGGGGAGTGCCGTGCCTTTGAGCGGGAGTTCGCGGCCTTTGCCGAAACCGGATACGCGGTGGCGGTGGCCAACGGCACTCTCGCGCTGGATCTGGCGTTGAAGGGGCTGGGGATTGGTGAGGGGGATGAGGTAATCGTGACCTCGCGGTCCTTCATCGCTTCGGCGTCCTGCATCGTCACCGCCGGTGCCACGCCGGTGTTTGCGGACGTGGACCGGGATTCGCAGGTGATCACGCCGGAGACCATCCGCCCCTGCATCACGGAGCGCACCCGCGCCGTCATCTGCGTGCACCTCGCGGGCTGGCCCTGTGACATGGACGGCATCAATGCCCTGGCCCGGGAACACGGGTTCTCTGTGATCGAAGATTGCGCCCAGGCCCACGGGGCCCGTTACAGGGGGCGTGCGGTGGGCAGCTTGGGGGATGTGGGCTGCTGGTCGTTCTGTCAGGACAAGATCATGACCACTGGTGGCGAGGGTGGCATGGTCACTACCAGTGATTCCGAACTCTGGGCCCGCATGTGGAGCTTCAAGGACCACGGCAAGAGTTACGACGCGGTCTACAACCGCGAGCACCCACCCGGGTTCCGCTGGCTCCATGAGAGCTTCGGCAGCAACTGGCGCATGATGGAGATGCAGGCGGTGATCGGCCGCATCCAACTCCAGCGCATGCCCGAGTGGCAGGAGCAGCGTCTGGCCAACTGCGAGGCGATCTGGCGCACCGCCCGCGAATGTCCCGGCCTGCGTGCGCCGGAGGTGCCGGCGGACATCGAGCATGCCGGCTACAAGTGTTATGTGTTCGTGGAGCCGGACCAGCTCGCCCCCGGCTGGGACCGCGATGCCGTCCAGCACGCCATCATGGAGCGGGGCGTGCCCTGCATGTCTGGTTCCTGCTCGGAGGTTTACCTGGAGAAGAACTTCCGGGATGCCGGGCTTGGGCCCGGATCGCTTGCGGGGGTTCAATCGCGAGCTGGGCTCGCTCCTACAGAAGATAACGAGAATGCCTTCCTTCCTGTTGCCCGCGAGCTGGGCAGCACCAGCCTGATGTTCCTCTGCCATCCCACCCTGACGGATTCCGAAATTGAGAAAACCTGTGATGTGCTGAAGGCGGTTATGGTCCAGGCGACGGGGTAATTGAGCGTTCCAGCGCACTCTGGGAGGGCCGCTTAAAAGGACTTTTATGGCATTTACGATCACACACCATGGCGCAGTGAGCGGCGTCACCGGCTCCTGTCACGAGCTGACACTGGGCCCTAACGGCATTCTGATGGACTGCGGCCTGTTTCAGGGTTCGGACAGCCAGGGGCGGGCCTCGGCCAGTGAGCTGGCCATTGAGTTCCCCATCGAGCATATCCGGGCGCTGGTGGTCACCCATGTGCACATTGACCATGTGGGCCGCATTCCCTACCTGCTGGCGGCCGGCTTCGAAGGGCCTATCCTGTGCTCCGAGCCCTCCGCCCGGCTGCTGCCGGCGATGCTCGAGGACGCGCTGAAGATCGGCTACACCCGGGACTATGAGCTGATCGAGCGGGTTCTGGGGCTGATCCGCAGACGTACCCGGGCCATTCCCTACAACCAGTGGCATCCGGTGTTTGAGGAGGGGGATGCGTCGCTGGCCATTCGCCTGCAGCGGGCCGGCCATATCCTGGGTTCCGCCTATGTGGAGTGCGATGCCCGTTCGGGGAGTGCACGGGAACGCATCGTGTTCAGCGGTGACCTTGGCGCACCTGGGACGCCTCTGATTCCGTCACCCGAGACACCGGAAGCCTGCGATCGATTGATTCTGGAGAGCACCTACGGCGACCGGGACCACGAGCATCGGGATGACCGCCGTGAGCAGCTCCGGGCTGTGATCGAGCAGGCACTGGGCGACGGCGGCACCGTACTGATTCCCGCCTTCAGCCTTGGCCGCACCCAGGAGCTGCTCTACGAGCTGGAAACCATCTTCCACGACAACCAGGGCGAACCCTGGCGGGATCTGGAGATTGTGGTGGACTCACCGCTGGCGGCGAACTTCACGGCGCTGTACCGCGAGCTCAAACCTTTTTGGGATGAGGAGGCCATGGAGCGGGTGGAGGCGGGGCGCCATCCTCTTTCCTTTGAGCAGCTCACGGTGATTGATGATCACCAGGATCATCTCAATGCCGTGGAGTACCTGAATGACACGGGCCGCCCCTGCGTGGTGCTGGCCGGCTCCGGCATGTGCGATGGCGGGCGCATCGTGAACTACCTCAAGGCCATGCTGGGCCAGAGCCGCAATGACGTGGTCTTTGTGGGCTACCAGGCCGAGGGCACCCCGGGCCGCGACATCCTGCGCTACGGCCCGGAGGGTGGCTGGGTGGAGCTGGACGACGAGCGCTACACCATTAAGGCGGGCATCCACCAGCTCAGCGGCTTCTCCGCCCACGCGGGCCGTTCCGACCTACTGCGGTTCGTGGATGGCATGCGCCCTGCCCCGCAGGAGATCCGGCTGGTTCACGGCGATCAGGGAGCCAAGAACGCGTTGGCGGAGGCCCTGCAGGATCGCGGGCACCAGGTGGTGATTCCCTGAGCCCGTAGGAGCTTGCCTTGCAAGCGATCCTGGGGTTTCACGAGCCTCACTCGCGATTATTTTTCGCCTGCAAGCAGGCTCCTACAGGGGTTGCATCCCTTAGGTACTCAGGAAAGCTCCTCCAGTGACTCGATCAAATCTGGAAGATCATTGCAGACTATGCTCCAGACAATGTCGTTATCAATTCCCAGATAGGCGTGAATAAGCCGATTGCGAGTCGCAATCATCTTCCGCCAGGGGATTTCCGGATGATCTTCCTGAACCCAGTCCGGGATCTTGGTGGCAGCTTCGCCGATCAGTTCCAGATTCCGCAGAGTCGCATCGTAAGTCAAAGTATCCTGTACAAACTTTTCCTGGTTCAGTCCCTCTGTGTAATTCACCGCTTTCTGCGCAAACTCGAGCATGTCACTCAGATAAAAGCGCCATTCACGGTGTTGGGTTTTATCAGCGCACATGGAGAGCATCCTTTTCCACAAAGGGCTTGAGTTCAGCCCTGAGCGCCTTGTCCGTCACCAGGTCAATACGTTTGTCGAGCAGATCTTCCAAGTAGAACTGAAGTCCAAAGTAATCGTTGGAAGTAGCTGGGCCCTTGAACTGCACCAGAATATCCACGTCACTATCCTCGCGCGCCTGCCCGCGAGCAGTTGAACCGAAAATGGCCAGATCGGCGACATTGAACTGTTTTTCAAGCTCAGGGAGATGCTCCCTGATCAGCGCGATCAGGCCATCCCGGCTGTTTGTAGGTCCACGATTACTCATACCCCGAAGCCTACCATCAAGCAGCAAAAGCGGCCACGCCCGCCAGTTGGGCAATACCAACCTGACGGGTTCCGAGATCGAGAAGACCTGTGATGTACTAAGGCAGTTATTCTGGCATGGGCGGACCACTGGCGCTTTTGATCCGCTTGCCCAGTAGATTGATAGCCCTGAAAAGGGGTGAATACTTCAACGGCGTCTCGAGCACCTCCATCTGCCCTCCATACTCCACGATGATTCGGTTTTGGCTGAAGGGGCCGAATCCTTCCTCCGCACGGATGGCGTCGATTTTTTCCAGGTTGAAAGCGTATTCACGATCCAGATAGAGCCGGAGCTGCTGGTCATCGCATTGATACAGAAGCTTCTCCTGGCTCCCCAGCCGGCCCAAATAATCGGGGAGCTCTGTAACGAACAGATACCCGACAAAGACGGCCAACACAATCACCACGCTCGTGAACTCTATCCGTAGGATACCGACCGTTATCTCGAGCAGAAGAAAGACGCCAAACAAAAGGGGAATGAAAAGCCCTCTTAAAAGTCGGTACCACTTCGCAAACCCAACATTGAGCCCAAGAGCCGATATGGACACGGTTTCAGAGTTCAATCTTTTTCCCCGCCCGCCTGTTGATTTCTTCCTGAATCAAAAGCCAGAGACCAGCATGTATCGAAAAAGGTAAAAACTCCCCACAAACCCCCTTGGCCTGCACAGAAGGAGACGAGACGATGAACGCGTGTGGATATCGAACCCTATCGCCACCCTCCCTGTACCGTCAACTTTACCCAGGTCAGCTTCTGGACTGCTCATCGGCATTTGTGACGGATGCTGCAGCAAAGGGGGGCTGCGGTGGTCGAAGGGCCTGGGACTGTAGGAACTTACCCTACAAGCGACCCCAGCCTATCGCGAGCTGGGCTCGCTCCTACAGGGGGTGATGATCGCGCCATGCACCCTGACCGATTCCGGGATCGCGGGAAGTCAGTTATCCTTGCGGCTGTGCAGTAATCAACGATGAAAGGAACCCCCATGGGAACTGTAAAACGGAAGATGCGGGCAATAACTGACCGGCTCCGGATGCCGAGGCTGCGTGCCCGGGGTCTGATCATGACGCCCCTGGTGGCTGGGCTGGCCGTTGCGGTGGGCCTGTTTGTGGTCTCTTTCTGGCCCAACAGTAACCCCGAGGCGCCGAAGCAGGATGCCATTGAGGAGGCGTTCACGGCCGATTCCGACCAGGACGAGCCGCCGGTGGGCTATTACACCACCGAGTCGCTGATCCGTTCCCTGGACGTTATCGTCAACAAGCGTGGCGGCTTTCTTTCCAACGACGTGCTGCCGCCCTTTGTGCTGATGGACAACATCGCGGCATGGGAGACGGGTGCGATCCGCCAGGCGCGGGATCTGTCACTGGCGCTGCGCAATGACGTCTCACGCTCCCAGTCACAGTCGAACGAGAACCCGAATCTGGTCCAGGCCCAGATCCTTCTCAACAACGACAGCGAGCGCTGGATCTTTCCCTCTGCCGAGGGCAAGTACAACGATGCCATTGAGGAGCTCAGGGCCTACCGGGACGATCTGGTGAACCCGGAAACCGCCCGGGGGGATTTCTACGCCCGGGCGGACAACCTGGCCACGATTCTCGACCTGATGAACAAGCGCCTGGGCAGCATGTCCCAGAACCTGGCCGCCAGCGTGGCGGAGAAGCGCCGGGCCACGATGCTGGCGAACGACCCCAGCGCGGCTGCCGCCAAGGCCCAGCCTGTGGAGCAGGTAAGCCAGACGCCATGGATGCAGGTGGATAATGTGTTCTACCAGGCCCGCGGCACCACCTGGGCGATGCTGGTCTATCTCAAGGCCATCAAGCGCGACTTCCGCAGCGTGCTTGAGGACAAGAACGCCATGGTCAGCCTTGAGCAGATCATCCGCGAACTGGAATACACCCAGCGCTCAATGACCAGCCCGATGGTGCTCAATGGCTCCCAGTTCGGCATGGTTCCGAACTATTCGCTGACGATGTCGTCCTATCTGACCCGAGCCAATGCCGGGCTGATCAACATCATCAGTCTGCTGCGGGACGGCTGATCCGCGTGCCTGTGTAGGAGTTTGCCTCGCAAGCGATACCTGGATCCATCGCGAGCAAGGCTCGCTCCTACTGAGGCATGAGGGGTTATCGCGAGCGGGGCTCGCTCCTACGGTAGGGTTATTGGCTATTCGAAGATGCGACGGATGGTTTCGCTGAGGTTGGCGCCGTCGCTGGTCATCGGGGCGTCGCCACCGTTGCGCCAGACCAGGTCGCAGACGCCGTCGTTGGGCTGGTAGCCGGTGGGGGCTGCTCGCAGGAGCTCCACGATGCGCTCGCAGTCGAAGCCTCGGCTGGCCAGCATCAGCTGCTCCAGAAGCTCCTCCAGTGAGGCCCAGGCCATATCGCTTTCCCGTGCCTTCATGATGCGCGGGTGGCGGGTGCCCTGGGGATTGTCGCCGATCAACAGCTCCTCGTAGAGTTTCTCCCCGGGGCGCAGGCCACTGAAGACCACTTCAATGTCGCCGTGGTGGTTGTCCTCGCTTTTCTCCGTAAGCCCCATCAGATGGATCATACGCCGGGCCAGGTCCGCGATACGCACGGGCTCGCCCATGTCCAGCACGAACACTTCACCACCCTCCCCCATGGTGCCGGCCTGCAGGACCAGCTGGCTGGCCTCCGGGATCGTCATGAAATAGCGGATGATGTCCGGATGGGTCACGGTCACGGGCCCACCACTGCGGATCTGTTCCCGGAACAGCGGCACCACGGAGCCGGAGGAGCCCAGTACGTTGCCGAAGCGCACCATTGAGAAGACCGTGTGTGTCTGGCGCCGGGCCAGCCCCTGCAGGACGAGTTCGGCCAGGCGTTTGCTGGCGCCCATCACGTTCGTGGGGCGCACGGCCTTGTCCGTGGAGATCAGCACAAACTTCTCCACGCCCGCGGCAATGGCGGATTCGGCGGTGTACCAGGTGCCGAAGACGTTGTTCTGCACCCCCTCGATCACGTTGTGCTCCACCAGCGGCACATGCTTGTAGGCGGCCGCGTGGTAGACGATGTTCACCCCGAAGCCGCGCATCACGCTCTCACACCGGCGCCGGTGGGTGACGCTGCCCAGCAGCGGGTGAATGGGAATCTCGAGCTGCTCGTTCTCACAGATGGTAAGCAGCTCACGCTCGGTGCTGTAGAGCGCGAATTCGGACTGCTCAAACAGCACCAGCACCGCGGGCTCCTGTCTCAGGATCTGGCGGCACAGCTCGGAGCCGATGGAACCACCGGCGCCGGTCACCATGACCACCTTCCCGCTGAGCGATTCCGCCACCTCCTCATTACGGTAGCGCACCGGGTCGCGGCCGAGCAGATCATCAATGTCCAGATCGCGCACATCACTGATCTGGGCCTGGCCGGTCACCAGCTCCGTTACGGAGGGCACGGTCTGTACCGGCACGGGCAGTCCTTCCAGGTCACTCAGCAGCTGGCGCCGGTCCACATCCGCACGTTCGTCAATCGCCAGCAGGATGCGCTCCACCTGGTGCTTGTGCACCGCCTTGCGGGCATGGCCCAGGTCATAGACCGGCAGGGCATTGATGGTGGTCCTGTGGTTGTCCGGCTCCAGGCTGATGAAGGCCACGGGGCGGTATTCGATGCCCTGCCCGAGGGCCGAGGCCAGCTGCAGGCCAGTCTCCCCCGCGCCAACGATCAGCACCGGCATTTTGCTCAGGTGGCGCGGGCGGTTGAGCACGGTGCGCACGCTGAAGCGGGTACCGGTGACGAACAGGAATGCCAGGGCCCCGTAAAGGAAGGGGACTGAGCGGGGCATGTCGACCCGCAGGATGAAGGCGGTCGCGATGAGCATCAGGGCCGAGCCGGTAACACCGGCAAGCACTGTCACCAGAGCCCGTTCGCTGAGATAACGGATGACGGCCCGATACAGACCCAGGCGCGCAAAGAGAAAGGTGGTTGCACCGGCGGTTACAGCGAACAGGGTCCAGTACTCCGCTCCCTGAAAGTGAAACAGAGTCTCGTAACGCAGGGAGAACGCCGCCCAGAGAGAAAACAGGACAAAGACCGCGTCCGACGCCACGGAAACAAGCCGCTTGTGGGGCCGCTCCAACGCGGCGAACCGCGAGAAAACGCGACGGAAGAGGGATTTGAGACGTCCGGTCATGCACCAGTCCTGTGGTGTGTTTGCGTTCAGTATAACAGCAGGCGCTTATACTGCCGTATCAACTGGGTTCATGGAATTGTCGGTGATTATCATCCACAGCACCGATGTGCGCCAATCCCGGAGAACGCGTACCCAACAGAATTGTCACTGGCCGGTAAGGGCTGGCGGGCGTTAATATTAGAAGGCACTGAAATAAATCAGAACGCACAAGGAGCCCGCATGAGCATCCGCACCCTCCCCGAAATCGTTGCCGAAACCAAGGCCAATCTTCACTGCCTCACGCCGGAAGCCGCCCGCAGCATGCTTGAGGACGAGCCGAATGCGCTGGTGATTGATGTGCGCGAGCCGGGCGAGGTGAGCGAGAAGCAGGCGGCGGGTACCATCAACCTGCCCCGGGGCATTCTGGAGATGAAGATTCCGGAGTACACCACCGACCCGGACACCCCCATCTTCCTGCATTGCGCCACCGGCGGCCGTGCCGCGCTGGCTGCGGAAGCGCTTGAGCGGCTGGGATTCCGGAATGTCAGCATCATCGACTGCAGCTGCGATGAGGTGATGCAGGCGCTGGGCGCCGCCTGAGGTTACAGGCAGCGCTCTTCCAACGCCCTGCGATCGGGGATGAACAGGCGGCCGCGGCGCAGCTCGAATACACCTTCCTCGGCCATGTCCCGCATCAGCCGGGAGAGGGTTTCCGGCTGCATGGCCAGGCGTGTGGCAATCTGGTTCTGGGGCAGGGGCAGCTCCACCTCGATGTTGTAACGCTGGTCGTCCGGCACGAATTCCAGCAAGTAGCGCATCACCCGCTGCACGCCCCGCCGCACCGTCATCACCTCCAGATCCCGGAACCGCTGGACCATGCGTGAGGCATACTGGCGCAGCAGCAGCTGGCTGTAGGCCGGGTTCCGTTCGAGGATCGCCCGGAAACGATCCGTGGGAATAGCCAGAAGCTCGGTCCTGCGCAGCGGTTCGGCGTAGGCCACATAGCGGGCCGGGTCCGCGTAGATCATCACATCCGCGAACACCTCCCCCGGGCCGTGACTGTCCAGGGTGCGTTCCTGGCCGGTGGTGTCCAGCCGGTACAGGCGCAGCCGCCCGCTCACCACATAGAAGAACTCGTAGGCCGGTGAATCCTGTTTGTACAGCACCTGCCCCCGACGCAGCTTGAGCAGACGGATGCTTTCCCCGAGATCCTCAAAATCCCGACGCGACAGGCCATTGAACAACGGATGCTGGCCCAGCAGCGCCATGCCGGAGCCCGGGTTCTGGCACCGCTCGTCATCTTCCCGCGCAAGGGTCTGGATGTCGTCGCTCATGCAGTCATTCATACCAGGGGATCATCGTAAGCTATAACGTTATTGTCCAATATGCACTTTATCAATGGATAAGGGGGTCTGCCTCTTGCCCTGATGGCTGAGCAGGCTATCCCCAAATGGGTAAGACGCTTCCCTTCAATGCAGGAGCGAGCTTGCTCGCGATATCCTCGTGTCGCTTGCGAGCAAGCTCCTACAGAAGGAGATCTTTGTGGTAAGGTACGCCACATGCCTGAGAATCCAAACCCCCAGGGCAAGGGTCTGCGGCCGGTTCTGGCTTTCCTTGAGGAGAGCCGCGCGCCGGCGCTCATGGCCCAGCCCAAGCAGATCAAGCAGATTTCACTGGAGCTGTTCACGTCGCTGTTCGTTCTGGAGAGCGATTTCAAGTTCAAGCCTGTGCGCGGGAACACCTACTGGCTCTACCAGAAGAACGGCCGTTTCTGGCTCTCGCCCATCCATCCGGATGAGTGGAGCGAGGACGTTTACGGCCGCTACATCGGCGAGTGTGAGCTGCACGAGGACATGACCTGGTCGCTGGAGATGTGCGAGGAGGCAGCAGCTGATCCGCAGCTGATGGCCAGCCTGGAGCAGCGCTGGGAATCGTTCGAGGAGGCCATGGAGGAGTCCGAGACGGTGGAGGACGCCCTGCCCCGCTATCAGGGTCAGATGCCGTTTTACCAGCGCGCCTATGCCTTCGCCCTGGCCCATTCCCTGCGCGCCTCCATGCAGGGCTCGGGGATCCAGGCGCTGTCCTACCGCGAGGCCCAGGCGCAGCTGCCGGATGATTCCGGGGCTGACGCGACATAACTGATCGCGAGCGAGCTCGCTCCTACACAGGATTCGCTCCTACACAGGAAGGGTTGCCCGATTTGTAGGAGCTTGCTTGCAAGCGATTCCAAAAACCATCGCTAGCAAGCTCGCTCCTACAAGGGTGGGGTCAGCGGTACCAGTCCGGGGGCTCTGGTTCTGTCTCCGGGCCAGCGTCTTCCTCCTCATACGCTCGCGGGTCCAGTTCCACGAGTGTGGGCGCGCTGCGTGTCATCATCCGGAAGGGACTGCGGATGCGCTCGAAGTGGCGGCGCTGCACCAGGGCGGCGATTGCGACCAGGGCGCTGATTACCCCCATGTAGATGAACAGCCCACCCGGCGGTGTGCGCGCCAGTATGGAACCGCCGAGGATGGGGCTGATGGCCGCGCCTATACCCCAGAGGAAGATCAGCGCTGCGGATACCCCGACGAAATTGCCCTCGTCCTGGCTGTCGTTCGCCAGAGCCACGGACAGTGGGTACAGGGTGAACACAAACCCGCCCAGCAGCGCGGAAAGCCCGACCAGCGGCCAGAGCGGAACACGGCCCGCCGCTGCCATCATGGCAGCCGTGATCAGGGTTGTAGCGGCCGCCACCAGAAGGATCAGCGGGCGCCGCCCGAAGCGGTCGGAAAAGTGCCCGATCGGCCACTGGAGGGCCACGCCTCCCAGAACCAGCCCCGCCATCAGCGGCGCCACGTCGGAAACCGCCAGATTCATGCGCAGCGCCGCCAGCGGGATCAGCGTGTAGACCGCGCCACTGAGCAGCCCCGCGCCCAGGCAGGTGATCACCGCCAGGTGCGAGTCCCGCCAGGTCTGGCCCAGTGCCATGCGCGCCTGCGCCAGGGGCTCGGGCGGGTTGCTGGCACGGCTGAGGGCCACGGGCACCAGACACAGGGCAAACAGCACGCCCACAATCATGAACAGTTCCGGCCCCTGCGGATCCCCCAGGTGCATCAGGAACTGCCCCATGCCGATGCCGGCGTAGGTGATGATCTGGTAGGCGGAGAAAACGGTGCCCCGGTTGGAAGGCTCGGCCCGCTCGTTCAGCCAGCTTTCCACCACCATGTAGATGCCGGAGGTGGAGAAGCCGATCAGGATCCGCAGCAGGAACCAGCACACCCCCGTCACATAGAGCCCCTGCAGCAGTATCGCCACGGTACACAGCGCCGCGAAGATGGCAAAGGCCCGGATGTGGCCGGCCTGGCGGATCACCCAGCCGCCTTTCTGGGAGCCGATCACCAGACCAATGTAGTAGGCGGAGAGGACCAGCCCCTTCGCCTGCCCGCTCATATCCTCGAAGCTCAGGCGCACACTGAGCAGGGTCCCCATGAGCCCCACACCCAGCAACAGAACGCCGATCGAGAACATCAGCGCGGTGATCGATACCCAGAACTGGCGCTCCATTTCCGGTTACTCCCGTCTCAACAGTGGGTTACGCAATTTTCCTGTTGCAGCCACCCGTTTCCGATTTGAAACAGAGGCCAGACAAAGGTAGCCTGCAAGGCGACCGTGGGGCCGGAAGCCCCAATCACACGACAAACACGCTTCCAGCACGGCCTCACTCCATGACTGACGCCGCATGGCGGTAAACAGCCTGTTTACCCGTGCACCGTTGGCAGAACACAGGAGACTACCTATGACAGCACTGATCTGTGGATCGTTCGCTTACGACACCATCATGACCTTTGACGGCAAGTTCAAGGACCATATCATGCCTGACCGCGTTCACATGCTGAACGTGGCTTTCCTGGTACCGGAGCTGCAGCGCAACTTCGGCGGCACCGCCGGCAACATTGCCTACAACATGAAACTGCTCGGCGGCGACGGCCTCGCCATGGCCACCGTTGGCGCGGACTTTGGCGGCTACCGCGAGTGGCTCAACAAGCACGGCATCAACGACAGGTACGTGAAGACCATCGATTCCGAGTACTGCGCCCAGGCGTACATCACCACGGACATGGAAGACAACCAGATCACGGCCTTCCACCCGGGCGCCATGAACCACGCCCACACCCAGAGCGTGCCGACCGACGAAGGCATCAAAATGGGCATTGTCGCGCCGGACGGCCGCGACGGCATGATTGAGCACGCACGCCAGTTCGCGGATGCGGGCATCCCCTTCATGTTCGATCCGGGCCAGGGCCTGCCGATGTTCGACGGCAATGACCTGGAGTGGTTCATTGATAAGGCGACCTGGGTTGCCGTGAACGACTATGAAGCGGGCATGCTGGAAGAGAAGACCGGCCTGAGCCGCCAGCAGATCGGCGAGAAGGTTGAAGCCCTGATCGTGACCCTGGGCGGTGAAGGCTCCGTGATCTACGCTGACGAGGAAGTGCACGTGGAACCGGTCAAGCCGGCCGCCATCAAGGACCCGACGGGTTGCGGCGATGCGTATCGCGCTGCCCTGCTGACCGGTCTGAGCGAAGGCAAGGACTGGAAGACCGCAGGCCGCATGGCGTCCCTGATGGGCTCCATCAAGGTTGCCAGCACTGGCCCGCAGAACCATTCGCTGACGCGTGATGAGTTCGCGAAGCAGTTCAAGGATGCGTTTGGTGTGGCGCTGGACTGATCGCCAGTCGTGATCGCGGCCATGGCCGCTCCTACGCTTGAGAATGCCCGGCCCTGCGCCGGGCATTTTTGGTTGCAGAAACCGTAGGAGCAGCTACAGCTGCGATCATGAGCTGCGATCCTGCCCTGGCCAGGAGAGGGATCGCGGCCTTGGCCGCTCCTACAGGGGTGAGCTCAGCCGGAGCAGCTGGCGCCGCCGAGGACGCAGAACCTGGCGCAGTGGGGGTGGTTCAGGGGGACTTCCTGGAAGCTTTCGCTCAGGGTCTGGCCCAGCTCGAACTCGGGCTGATATGGCAGCAGGGTGCAGGGCACCACCACCGGATGGTCCGCGCCCTTGCGCTTGATCACCATGCGGGAGCTGGCGCACATCTGGGCATCCGGGGAGACCTGGAGCTTGCTCCAGCAGGCGGTCGTGATCTCCGGCACATCCACCTTCTCGTCCATTTCCGGGAACAGGACCACCTGGTGCGGATCGTGGGCGTCCATGTCGATGCCCTCACGCTCGAACAGCCGCGCAAAACCGGCGCGCATCTGCTCCTCCGTTTCCCCCGAAAACAGCCGGCCGGCGATGTCGAGGTTGAAGCCGTGCTCACTGAGCCACTGCATGCCCTGGATCGCCGGATCCCAGGAGCGCTTACCGCGTTCCTGCTCGTGCACGTCCTTGCTGTAGTGGTCGATGGAGATGCGCATGGTCAGGCGGTCGCCGTACTGCTGATGCACTTCCAGCAGCGGCTCGCTCACCTTCATCATCGGCTTCATGGCATTGGTCAGCACCAGCGCCTCATAGCCCCGGCGCAGCACCTCATCCAGGATCGGCACCATGTCCGGGTTCATGAACGGCTCACCGCCGGTGAACGCAATGGTCGTCGTCCCGAACCCTTCCCTTTCAATCTCATCCAGATACGCCGCCACCTCGCCCAGGCTGATGTAGACCAGGCTGTCGTTACTGGGTGAGGACTCGATGTAGCAGTGCTCGCAGGTGAGGTTGCACAGGGTGCCGGTGCAGAACCAGAGCGTTTCCAGCTTTTTCAGGTGCACACTCGCCCGCGGCTCGCCATCCGCAGTCGTCCACGGATCCCGGAACTTGCGTGGATCCAGAAGCTTCAGGGGTTGGGCTACGGTCTCTTCCATTATCGATTCCTGTCCTGTTACCGACTTCTCTTGTTTCTGATACGCACCAGACAGCGTGTGGACCATGATGTTACAGAATCGATGCGGGCCGTTATACTCTGCGATCAAGCCATTTCGGCCAACAGTGACCATTGCCTGCGGTATTCAGACTCCCCGTAGGAGCTTGCTTGCAAGCGATCCGAATATCGCGAGCAAGGCTCGCTCCTACAGGGCACAGGAATTGCGGCTACGGCTGTAGGAGCCTGCCTTGCAGGCGATCCGGGTATCGCGAGCAAGCTCGCTCCTGCAGTGCGCGCATCAACCACTTTCGGGGAACAACAATGACCGACAACATCATCCAGGAAAAAAGCCACCAGATCCTGATCCTGCGCATCAACCGCCCGGACCAGAAAAACGCCCTCACCCACGCCATGTACACCGCCCTGGCGGACGGCCTGGCCGAGGGCCATAACGACCCGGACATCCGCGCCATCCTGATCACCGGCAACACCGAATGCTTCACCGCCGGCAACGACCTCTCCGAATTCGCCAACGGCATGCCGGACGAATTCCAGCATACCCCGGTTGGTCGCTTCCTGTTCGGGCTGGCGGAAGCCACCAAACCGGTTGTGGCCGCCGCCAACGGCCCCGCCGTGGGCATCGGAACCACCCTGCTGCTGCACTGCGACCTCGCCTGGGCCGGCAGCAACACCACCTTCCGCATGCCCTTCACCAACCTGGGCCTTTGCGCGGAGGGCGCCTCCAGCCTGCTGCTGCCGCGCTGGCTCGGCCGTGCACGCGCCGGGGAACTGCTGCTGCTCGGGCGCCCCTTCGATGCGGAGAAAGCTGAGCGCTACGGCCTGATCAACGGCGTCTGCGATCCCTCCGAGACTGAAACCAACGCCTGGAACGCCTGCCTGGAGCTGGCCGCCCTCCCGCCGGCCGCCCTGCGCGCCACCAAGGAATTGATGAACGCCGCAACAGCGGAAGAGGTCTCCGGGGCCATGACGCGCGAGGGCCAGCGGTTTGCCGAACGCCTGCAGTCACCCGAAGCGGCGGAGGCCTTCAAGGCCTTCAGTGAGAAACGGGCACCGGACTTTTCCCGGTTCTCGTAGGAGCCGCTACAGCGGCGATTGTCGCGGCCATGAACCATGCTCGGATCGCGGCCATGGCCGCTCCTACAGGTTCCCGGTGCCGAAGAATTGGGCGATCTCGTCGCTCTGGGCCTGGGCATCCTTGTAGCCCAGTTCGATCAGGTCCCGACAGAAGCGGTGATCGAACAGCAGGTAGCTGCCCAGGCTGGCGCCGGAGACGTTCCCGTCCTCCGGCACCCCCGCGAGGGTTCTCAGGATGGTGGGCAGACCGTCCATGTACTGCTCCGCAATGTCCTCCAGCGGCTGGCTGGGTGAGATGTCCAGCAGCTCGATCGGCTTGAGATCCAAGCCCGCCCCGGTCAGCGCCGCCTGCGGGATCAGCTCGACCAGCTGGTTGATCAGGTCCAGGCGTTCGATGTCGTAATCCAGGGTGTCCAGGAAGAGCCCGTTGAACACATGGCTCATGATCTGCCCGAAAGTGGGGATTGCCGGATGCTCCGGGCGCTTGGGCTCGGTCTGGCTGTTGCCGCTGACGCCGATGATGACCACCTTTTCCGCGCCCAGGCGGATCGCCGGACTGATGTGGGCGATCTGCCGGGTCACACCATCGCCGAAGTATTCCCGGTTGATGTGCACCGGTTCGAACAGCGTGGGAATCGCGGATGAGGCCATCACGTGATCCAGCGTCAGCTCTGTGCGTGAGCCGGCGCGCTGCCCGTTGCTCCAGCTGGTGACGTCCGTGCTCCCTTCGAAGAAGCACAGGTTGCGGCCCGTGGTGTAGCCGCAGGCGTTGAGCCCGAGCGCGCGCAGGTGCCCCTGTTCGATGGTCTGGTGGATGGCATCAAAGTCCAGCTCCTTCTCCAGGAGCCGGCGCAGCGGCTCATTGTTCAGCAGGGACAGGCTGTGACGCTGTTCACCACCGGAGATCAGCTTGCGCGCCACCCGGCTCATGTTGCGCATGATGGCAAAGGAGCCGGCATGGTAGACCTGATCCACGCTCAGGTTCGCCCAGATGTTTTCCAGCTGACTCACGTTGTGCCGGAAGATACTGCCGCCCCCGGCCAGGGCCGCGGCGTTGATGGCCCCCGCCGAAGTGCCAACCACCACGTCAAACGGGTAACCGCTGCCGGGATACATATCCGAGATCGCCCGTAATACGCCCACCTGATAGGCGGCCCGGGCGCCGCCGCCGGTCAGTACCACGCCGGTATGCGTCATCCTGCACTCCTGACTCGGTTACTGTATTACTGTCAGCATAGCGGCTCTGCCGGGAAACGTGTTATCAAGGCAGCAGTGATGCGGGCCACCGGCCTGCGCGTGAGAGTGACGGATCGCGGCCATGGCCGCTCCTACAGCGGGAGATCTGAATGGGAATAGCGCGACAACTGACGGCACTGGTCACAGCCACTGGGATGCTGGCCGGCTGCGCCGCCAATCCCAGCCCGGAGGCGGCGCGGATTGTGGAGGCGCACCCTTCCGAGGTGGAGGGCTGTGAGCCTGTGGGCTCCGTCTACGGCAGTTCCTCGGGATTCCACTGGTCCCAGGGTGAAGCCATGGCCGCTGCCCGCAACCATGCGCTGGAGAGTGCCGCGAGGCGGGATGCCACCCATGTGGTCTGGCAGCACGACGAGACCAGCATCACGCCGGAGGTCAGTGGTACGGCCTACCGGTGCGCGCGGTAGGCCCGCAGGAGCCTGCTTGCAGGCGATTCCGGAAACCCATCGCGAGCAAGCTCGCTCCTACAGGGTATCTGCTGGTTTGCGGCGAGCGCCCATCAGAACCATGAACAGCGCGGTTCCGATGCCCCAGGCGCCGTTGAGGATAAGCCCTCCAGCCCAGGTGGAAGCGGATACATCCAGCCCCTTGAGCGGGAAAACCACCAGCATGGCGACAGCCGTGGGCAGCACCGCCCCGAACACCAGCGAGACACCCCAGTAGCCCAGCGTGCCCATGCGCCGGACCACCGCCCACAGCGGCAGCCCCCAGAGTCCACCCCAGAACGCCAGCGAGACCACCGCCGGCACGCCCAGAGGCGCCCTCGGCTCCATGTTGTAGGGCGCGGCAGGAACCATCTCGGCGAGATACATCAGACCCAACACCCCCTGATGGAACACCAGGGTTGCGAGGAATGCAGCAACAAACGACTTGAGCCAGACCATGACCATCCTTCCGGTTTGCGGATACTGCTCTCCAGACTAGCAGTTCCCGCCCGGATTAAAACCGCAGCCGCAGACTCCCGATCAGATTATGCGAGCGCATCGAGAGATTGCTTTTGACCCCATTGGTCGCCTCCAGGCTGATGTCCTCCCAGGAGCGGTAGCGGTAGGACACTTCCAGATCCAGTACACTGAACGGCTGCCAGACCAGACCGCCGATCAGCTGGTAGCCATAGGTGATGTCACTCTCATCCATCACAACGCCTCGACCCCGTGCGCTGTGCTGATCAAAATTCACCTCCGCCAGGCCAAACCCGAAGCCGCCAACCAGCGCCGTACTGCTGGTCAGACTGAAGTCCCCGATGGCATTGGCAAACCCGAACGCCGCCTCGGACTGACCCGACACATCACTCACCCGATCGCGGCTGCCCTCCTCCTCGACGTCGCCGGTTTCCTCATCCACCACCGGATCATCATCAACCGCGGGCTCCTCGTTCGTGGTGTCATCAAAGACCATGCCGCTCACACGATCCCTCTGGAAGCCGAGCTCAAGCTCCGTCCGGCCATTGAAGGTCCCACTGCCCTCAGACGCCCGCCCGATACTCACCGACACCGTCTCACCCCCTTCATAGGAGCCGATCACACGGGTGTCCCCGCCGTCACCATAGGCGAAGCGCGTATCCCGGAAATCGGAATAGCCACCGTTCACACCGATGTAGTAACTTTGCGCCTGCAGTGGTGTCGCCAGCACCAGCAGGATCAGCACAGCCACCGCGGAAAAGGCCTGCCTCATGCGATATCTCTCCCTGTCGCTGTATCGCGAGGGGCATTGATACCATAGCGCGCTTGGTGATTCCGTGGCGCTCTTAACAGTGCCGGGAATCAGGCCAGATTATCGCGAGCAAGTTCGCTCCTACAGGGCAGCGGTTTGCAGGGGCCGTAGGAGCTTGCTTGCAAGCGATGCGTGGACTTTATCGCGAGCAAGCTCGCTCCTACGGGGTGTGGCCCCGCGAAACCGGTAATCACTTCTCACCGTACAAAGCAGCGCGGTACAGGCAACAGACCATCACTCAAGAGGTACCAATGGACCAACCAGACCAGCCAGTACTCCGCGACATCGTCCTCATCGGAGGTGGCCACAGCCACGTCGGCGTACTGCGCAACTTCGCCATGAACCCCATCCCGGGCGTGCGCCTCAACCTCATCTGCCGCGACACCCACACCCCCTACTCCGGCATGCTCCCCGGCTACATCGCCGGCCACTACAGCTACGACGACGTCCACATCGACCTCAGCCGCCTGGCCGAGTTCGCCGGTGCCCGTTTCTACCGCAGCGAAGCCATCGACATCGACCGCACCAACCAGCGCGTCATCTGTCGCGACCGCCCGGCCATTCCCTACGACCTGCTATCCATCAACATCGGCTCCACACCACGGGTAGACCAGGTCGCCGGGGCCGAGGATCACAGCGTCCCGGTCAAGCCCATCAACCGCTTCAACAACCGCTGGCAGACCCTGCTCGAACGCATGGAGAACCACGAGGGCGAGCTCAATGTGGCCGTGGTTGGCGGCGGTGCCGGGGGCGTGGAACTGACGCTGGCCATGCAGTACCGCCTGCGCAATGAGCTGGGCGCCATGGGCAAGGACCCGGAGGCAGCCCGTTTCCACCTCTTCAATGCTTCTGATCAGCTCCTGCCCACGCACAACAGCAGCGTTCGCCGCCGATTCGAGTCCGTTCTGCAGGAAAGGGGCGTGAATGTTCACGAACGAACGCGGATTGAGCAGGTTAACGACCGCCAGCTGGTGGCTTCCAGCGGCGCGACCTTCGAGGCGGACGAAGTCCTCTGGGTCACCCAGGCCGGCGGCGCGGAATGGCTGACCGGCACCGGGCTGGAACTCGACGAGGGCGGTTTCATCCGGGTTCGCGACACCCTGCAGACCGTTACGGACCCCAACATCTTCGCCGCCGGCGACATCGCCACCATGGTCAATCACCCGCGCGAGAAGGCAGGGGTCTTTGCCGTGCGCCAGGGCAAACCGCTGGCCGAGAACCTGCGGCGGGCCGTGCATGGCAAGGCACTGAAGGACTACCACCCGCAGAAACAGTGGCTGGCCCTGATCAGCACCGGCGACCAGTACGCCGTGGCCTCGCGCGGGTCCTTCGGGGTTGCGGGCGAGTGGGTCTGGCGCTGGAAGGACTGGATCGACCGGCGCTTCATGGCGAAGTTCAACAACCTCCCGGCCATGAGCGAGGACAGCAAGGACGACCCCACCTCAGGCATCGCCCTGAGCAGCGAGGAAGCCCAGCAGGCCATCTCGGCGGTGGCCATGCGCTGCGGCGGCTGCGGTGCCAAGGTGGGTAGCACCGTGCTCTCGCGGGCCCTGAACAGCCTCCAGCCCATTGAGCGCGACGACGTCCTGGTGGGCCTCCATGCGCCGGACGACGCCGCCGTGGTGCGGGTACCGGACGGCATGGCCATGGTGCACACCGTGGACTTCTTCCGCGCCTTCATCGACGACCCCTACATCTTCGGCCAGGTCGCCGCCAACCACAGCCTCGGGGACCTCTTTGCCATGGGCGCCGAGGCCCAGAGCGCCACAGCCGTGGCCACGGTGCCCTACGGGCTGGAATCCAAGGTGGAGGACGTGGTCTACCAGATGATGGCCGGCGCCGTGGAGACCCTGAACGAGGCCGGCTGCGCCCTGGTCGGCGGCCACACCGGCGAGGGCAAGGAACTGGCCCTGGGGTTCGCCGCCAACGGCTACATCGACCCGGACACCGTCATGAGCAAGGGCGGCATGAAGCCCGGGGACGTGCTGATCCTGACCAAGCCCGTCGGCACCGGCACCCTGTTCGCCGCCCATCCACGCCTGGAGGCCAAGGGGCGCTGGATCGATTCGGCCCTGGCTTCCATGCTCGTCTCCAACCAGAAGGCCGCCCGCTGCATCCATGAACACGGCGCCCAGGCCTGCACCGATGTGACCGGCTTCGGCCTGCTCGGCCACCTGGTGGAAATGACCCGCCCCTCGGGCGTGGATGCGGAGCTGGACCTGAGCGCCATACCGGTGCTGCCCGGCGCCGAGGAAACCGCCGCCTCCGGCATCCTGAGCTCACTGCAGCCGGCCAACGTGCGCCTGCGCCGCGCCATCCGCAACCAGGAGGAGGTGGTGAACCATCCCCGCTACCCGCTGGCCTTCGACCCCCAGACCGCTGGCGGCCTGCTGGCGAGCGTGCCGGCGGACCAGGCGGACGCCTGTGTGGCCGAACTGAAAGCCCTGGGGTACCCGGAAACGGCGGTCATCGGCCGGGTGAAGGAGCAGGGCGAGGCACTGGAGCCGATCCTTCTCAATCCCTGAGGGCTGTTAATGGCCCACTCATGCTCCGGCGATCCAAAACGTGTAGGATTTCCGCATAGTCACTGGGGTGGAGCACGGTTGCCGGCATGAGCCAATCAATGGGGATCACGGATGTCCTCCTGAGGGTCCGTGAGCAGACGACCACGGAACAGGTGCCGGTGGACACGCTCATCACCGCCCTCGAGTCACGGGGTTTCGGGCCATTGCTGCTCGCCCCCGCGCTGCTTGCCCTGCTGCCCACCGGGGCCATACCGGGCGTACCCAGCGTCTGCGGCATCCTGATCTTCCTGATCGCCATTCAGGGCAGCCTGGGCCGGCGTTCCCCCTGGGTGCCCCGGCGCCTGCGCGAACTCAGCATCCACAGGCAGAACCTGATCCGCGCCATCGACCGGGCCCAGCCCGTGACACGCCGGATCGACCGCCTGTTCTCACACCGACTGTCACTGCTCACCCACCCCTGGGCCAACAGCCTCATCTTCCTGGCCTGCGCGGTGTCCGGGCTGACGATGATCCCGCTGGAACTGATCCCCTTCGCGGCCGCCGTTCCCGCACTGGCGATCTCCCTGGCCGCCATCGGCATCAGCACCCGCGACGGGCTTGTCATCATCGGGGCCGGCCTCGCGGCCGCCGGGGCCCTCTACCTTCTGGTTACGAACTGGCCTTTCTGAGCGGACTCAATCCATCCGCTCCCAGACAGTCAACTGGGCCAGGGTATGCTGGTGCTTGCGCCGCGTTTCGCGGATCACGAAGGGGACGTCCTCGGGCTCGGCGGCCAGCCGCATGCCAGGCTCCAGGTGGGCCCGCATGCCATCCAGCACCGTCACCGGCTCGCCATCGGCACCGTAGTAACCGCCGATCCAGCTTTCGCGCGGCGTGAACTCGGGCAACAGCGTGTAGGGCGACGTCACCACCAGCACCCCGCCCGGATTCAGGCGCTCCCGAAGCCCACCGAGAAACGGCCCCGGATTCGGCATACGGTCGATCAGGTTGCCAGCGAAGATCAGGTCATAGCCGTTGTACTCCGGCCCCAGATTGCCCGCATCGCCCTCCTCGAACGACACCCGCGCGGCTTCCCCGGCCAGCCCGAGCTCGGCCAGGGACGCGGTCTCCTGGTGACCGATCTCGCCTTCATCCACCAGCTGGTAGCTCAGCTCCCCATCCCGGCGCAGCCGCTCCGCCGCCTCAATGAACCGATGCGAGAGGTCCATGCCCAGCACATGCCCAAACCCTCTGGCCAGCTCCAGGGTACTGCGCCCGGTGGCACAGCCCAGGTCCAGGGCGCGCTCGCCCCGGGGCTTGGCTTGCAGACAGCGCTCGGCACAGGCTTTCGGGAAGTTCGGTACGCCGAAGTGCTTTGGGCCGTAATGGAAGTCCATGTACTGGCCCAGTTGTTCATCCGTCTCGTAGAAATCCGTCATCCAGAAACCCCAAAATCAATGCGGTTACTCTGTAGGAGCGAGCTCGCTCGCGATGGTCTCGGGTATCGCTTGCAAGCAAGCTTCTCTAAAGCGGGCGTCGGGATCAACCCACGCCCGTTGACTCTGGTTAAGGATTGGGTTCGACGAGCTTTCAGG
>NZ_CAJXMA010000032.1:0-28731 GCF_913056445.1 uncultured Halovibrio sp. | reverse complement strand
GAGCGCGGCGGCCTTCGGATGCACCAGCAGCTGATGGCTGAACTGGGCCTGCGCCCCCAGGGACACGGCCGCCAGTGCCAGTGCGCCGAATACACGTGTGCCGACGCCATTCGCTCGCATTACTTCCTGCTCCTTATCGCCCTTGATCCACGCATCAGGATGATTCAGACAGCCCGGAAATATTGATGGGCATGGAGAAGCCGATGGTGAAATCCGGTGCTCCCCTCGTCATACCAAAACCAACACTGGTATTGACGATGGTCTGATCACTGATCCGCGTGCCCAGTGACATATTGATGATGCCCGCCATCTGGGAACTGGCCGTTGCCTCGGTGCCATCGCTGAAGCTCAGGACGGTCTCATCGTTGTAGGTAAGCTGGACCGACAGACTCAGCGATATGTCGTAGGACAGCGAATAGGAGAAGCCACCGGAGCCGGAAAGCGTGAAGCCGGGCTCAAGCTCCTGCAGAAGCCGGGCACCGCGCACCTGTTTGAGATCCTTCACTTTGTGGTTGTAACGGAGACTGCCGGAGCCGAACAGAACCACCGGATCCAGCACCTTGGAAACACTGGCGCCCCCGCCGATCGAGTAATAGCCACTGCCGGTGGACAGCTGACGATTGACGTCGATCTCGTAGGGACTCACGCCGGTCTTGGAGCTCAGCGTCCCGAAAAGCGTGGTGGACATGGTGCCCGGGATATGGGGGTTGGGTTGCCAGCGCGCGGTAAAGGAGATATCCCCCACGTCGTTGACGTTCAGATCCTCCTGGGTATCAAACTTGGTGGTCAGGGGAATCCGCGTGCCCAGCGTCAGGTTGTCGTAGAACCCGTAGTCGTAGGAAAAGGCGTTGGTGAAGTTGTGGGTGGCTTCCGGCGTCACATCCAGATTCCGGACCTGGCTGTTGATGACCTCCAGGTCCAGGTTCTGTGTTCCGGAATAGGAGTAGTTAAAGGAGTAGTTCAGTGACTGACGCCCAGCCTGCAGCAGCGAGTAGTTCTTTTCCGCCGCCTGGAAGACTTCTTCCAGCTGTTCGGTGGAATCCTCATCCCCTTCCTGCTGGGCGAGCGCCTCCCGGGCCTCATCCACAGTGGCACCATCGTCTTCCTGCTGCTGGGCCGCGGCGGGCACCGCCAGTGCGCAGAGCAGCACGAGAACGGCCAGAAGCCAAAGCACAGAGCGCGTCATAGCGGATTCCCTGTATCCAGTTCGATGCATAAAACCACCAATCACCTGTCGTCCGTGAACTTCATCGATCACGGAAATAGAGCTGTTTGCGCGTGTTCTCAACGCTGCCGTCCGGGTTGTTCTTGAGCCGCTCGAGTTCATTCTGGATGTCCCACATGAGCGCTTCGTGGAATACCGGGAACTCCTGGCGTGCCTGCAGCGTCAATGTCTGGTCATCCACAAAGCGCATATCCTCTTCCTTAAGGGCCAGATTGTTCAGGGGCGGTTCCTCGCCCGGGAAAACGATGAAAAGAACGTTCTCCGCCCATTTCTCCTGGAATTCATGCAGCGTGAATGACAGATTCCCGGCGGCCGGATCCGCGACAAAAACACGCCCTTCGCGGATGTCACGCACCACCACGAAATGCTCGAAACCGGCATGGTTGATGGGGACGATGGCCGGATGGTCGAGCTCGGCCAGGTCCGAAATCTCAGCCCGGAAACCGCCGGAGGGGAAGCCAAGCTCAGTGACCAGGCGCTTCATGTCCAGAAGCGAAAAGGCACGACGCTCAACAATGCGCTCACTCTCCCCGTACTGGAGCAGCCCTTCCATGACCTGACGCTCATTGAGGTTCTGGCCCACGTAATGGCGCAGAATCGTTGTGAGCGAGGCCGCGCCGCAGCTGTAGTCATACTGCTGGCGCACCACGTTGCGGAATTTCTGGGCCCTGAGCGGTTCCACCTGATAGCGGTGTAGAAGGGAATCCGGACTCTCGTTGTAATGCTGCTCATAGATGAAGGTCCCCCTTGGATGGGGCTCCACCTCGACGACTTCCTGCGTCATGGAGAAAGTCAGCAGTGATCCGGCCAGAACGAAGAGCATGAACGCCTGTCCCTTATAAACCCGACGGAAGACGGTGTCGGAAGGGACCATAGCGAATTTAGGGGAGGCTGAAAGATAACTGGTCCTCAATTCTCGGTCTCTTAAACCGTTGGAATTCGGACCATTCCCGGGCGGGAATCAATTTTGTGACACAGGTGGAAAGGCGATGGAACCGGGTTTGACGACCCGGCTCCATAGGGGGGAATCAGTTGCGGTTGATGTCCGCTTCAGCTCTGAGGGACTCAATGTAGGCCTGATAGGCCATCTGGCCATGGCGCCGCCCCAGAGAGGCTCCAAGGTTCGAGGCCATCATGCTGACCGTGGCGGAATCCGGCGGATTGACCGCATCAAGACGGATCAGGGCGACAGCATTGGGCAGATCCACAATACGGGTGCTGGCACCGCCGTTCTGTGGCGCCGGCATCTCAAAGGCGGCATCCCGGACCACGGCCTGCGCCTGCAGGGAACGCCGGTTGACGCCCTCAAAGGACTCCCATTCCGTGCCGGTTCCCATATCCGGTTCAGGCAGCCCGGCATCCGCCGACATGTCCGCGGCCATGCCTTCCAGGGATTCCCTCAGCGCCTCGCGAGCCTTTTTCTGGCGCACAAGCTCCGTGACCTCTTCGCGTACCTGGTCAAAGGACTTCTGTTCGCGCGGATAGTACTCGCGCACCCGCGCCACCACGGAGACGCCATCACCGGTTTCCACCACCTCAGTGTTGAAACCTTCCTTGCGCACCTCCTCTGTGAACAGCTGCTCGCGCAGTCCTTCATGGTCGAAGGGAGCCCTGGCCTGATCGGGCCGTACCCCATCACGGGTCTGGATGGAGGCATCAATGAGCTCAGCTGGTGCCTCGAGGTCATACTCGGAATAGGCCATGTCCGCCAGCTCCTCGCTCAGCTCCACATAGCGGCGCTCTGCCCTCTCCCGGGCGATGGTCTCGCGCAGGGACGCCTCCATGCTCTCAAAGCTCGGAGGCTCCTCTGAGCGCACATCCAGCAGCTTGATGAAATGCTGACCGAAGGAGGTACTGACGGGCCCAACCACCTTACCGGTCTCCTCAATACTGAAGAGGGCCTCGGAGAAGGATTCGTCAAAGTCATCCCGTGAAGAGAAGCCGAGCTTGCCACCCTCATCCGCGGTGGCTCCGTCATCGGAGTATTCCGCTGCCAGCTCGGCAAAGGAGCGGCCCTGCTTCAGACCTTCCTGCACCGCCTCGACAGCGGCTTCGGCATCTTCCCGGTCCTCACGGATCAGGATATGGGCCGCATTGCGCTGTTCATCAGCCTGCATGGACTCAACACGCTCACGGTAGCGGTCCCGGACTACTTCCTCTTCGATCTCGGAGGGATCCACCAGCTCGGAACGGTCCAGTGTGATCCAGGACGCATCAACGGATTCGCTCTGGACAAAGCGCTCCTGGTTGTCCTCGTAGAAGCTCCTGAGTTCCTCGTCAGACACTTCCATGGACTCCGCGCGCTCGCCAACCGGAATCTGAAGGACAGAAAAATCCCGGGTCTGGGTCAGCAGCGAGGCCACCCGTTCCGTTTCGGAGGGCGCACTGAAGGCGCTGCCCTGGATCACAGCCTGGATGACACGGCTCAGATGATCCTGCTCCAGCATGGTCCGGAACTGGTCCACCGTCATACCCTGGTTGCGGACCGCCTGTATGAAGCGCTCCTGGCTGAACTCACCGTTGACCCGGAACTGCTCGGCACCGGTGATCATGCGGTCCAGATCGGATTCCGAAACCTGGAGCCCGCGGGAGCGGATGTCCTGACCAATCAGCTTGTCCCGGATGAGTGAATCCATGACCTCTTCATTGAGTGCGTCCATGTCGATCCGGGATGAGTCCGGGTTTTCCATTTCCTGCAGCCGCTGCTGCCGCCGGATCTGGACCGCACGTTCGAATTCCCGCTCGGTGATGGGCTCACCGTTGACCGTGGCGATCTCGTTCTCGCCGCTGCCGCCCACGATGGAGTCCAGCCCCCAGATGGACAGGGACAGGATCAGGACCACGATGATGGTCTTGGCGATCGTTCCCTGGGCGTTCTCCCGGATGTTCTGAAGCATTCCGCGTTCCCCTGTGTTCCCGCACTTCCACGGGTGACCTGTGTTTAACGTAAAAGGGCGCATCCCTTACGGCATGCGCCCAAAGTCTGGCGGAGCGGACGGGACTCGAACCCGCGACCTCCGGCGTGACAGGCCGGCATTCTAACCAGCTGAACTACCGCTCCGTCGAAACAGAATGGCGGGATCCGCCGTTACTGGACGGCGTCCTTCAGGGCTTTGCCGGCCTTGAAGCTGGGTACCTTGGAAGCGGCGATCTTGATCTCCTCACCGGTCTGCGGGTTGCGGCCGGTGCGTGCTGCCCGCTCCTTGACGGAGAAGGTCCCGAAGCCTACCAGCGTGACCGGATCACCCTGCTTGAGGGATCCGGTGATGGAATCAACCATCGCGTCCAGTGCACGACCTGCTGCGGCCTTGGAAATATCGGCAGAATCTGCGATAGCGTCGATCAGTTCGGACTTATTCACACTAAACCCCTTTTTCTATCTGGTTCCATGTTGGACGTTGTGTTTCTTTTTCGGCGCCAATGACTATGGCACACGCCATCGGAGAATTCCATGGCCGCAGGCCGGGACATCCCTCACCCTGCGAGCCCTGACAGGGTGGCCCATGGCTCCGCTGAGAGGCGAAATACGTTATACCAACGGCCTTTAAACAGTGTCAATGACTCCACCTTTCAGTGGGTATTCACCCGTTCGTTACCGTCGGCATCCTCATCACGGCTGCCCGGATGGGCGGGAGCATCCGCGGGCAGCGGTTCCGGCTGCCGGGTCAGCGCGATATCGAGCACCTGGTCGATCCATTCCACCGGACGGATTTCGAGAGATTCCTTGATGTTGTCCGGAATTTCCTTCAGATCGCGCACGTTCTCTTCCGGAATCACCACTGTCTTGATGCCGCCCCGGTGTGCCGCAAGCAGCTTCTCCTTGAGACCACCGATCATCAGAACGCGGCCACGGAGCGTGATCTCGCCGGTCATCGCCACGTCCGCGCGCACCGGAATGCGGGTGAGTGCGGAAATCAGCGCGGTGCACATGCCAATGCCCGCGCTGGGACCATCCTTGGGGGTCGCACCTTCCGGCACATGGATGTGCAGGTCCTGCTTATCCTGGAAATCCGAGGACAGCCCCAGCCCTGGGGCACGGCTCCGGACCACTGTCAGGGCCGCCTGTATGGATTCCTGCATGACGTCGCCCAGTGAGCCGGTCTTGACCACCTTGCCCTTGCCGGGCGTCACAGCGCACTCCAGGGTCAGCAGTTCGCCACCCACCTGGGTCCACGCCAGGCCCGTGACCTGCCCGATCTGGTTCTCTTCCTCAGCCAGACCGTACTTGTGGCGCCGGACGCCGGCATAATGCTCCAGTGTCTCGGGGGTCACCTCCACGGCATGGCGCTCGCCGGCTTCCACGTGCTCACGCACCACCTTGCGGCAGATCTTGGCGACTTCGCGTTCAAGGTTCCGCACACCCGCCTCACGGGTGTAATACCGGATGATGGCCTGCAGTGTCTCCTCCGGCAGGCTCAGCTCTTCTTCCTTCAACCCGTTCGCCTTGAGCTGCTTCGGCAGCAGGTAGCGGCGGGCGATATTGACCTTCTCATCCTCGGTATAGCCCGGAATACGGATGATCTCCATCCGGTCCAGCAGGGCATCCGGGATGTTCATGGAGTTCGACGTGCATACGAACATCGTATCCGACAGATCGTATTCGAGCTCCAGGTAGTGGTCACTGAACGTGTGGTTCTGTTCCGGGTCCAGGACTTCCAGCAATGCCGAGGACGGATCACCACGATGATCCATGCCCATCTTGTCCACCTCGTCCAGCAGGAAGAGCGGGTTCTTCACGCCCACCTTGGACAGACGCTGGATGATCTTGCCGGGCAGCGCCCCGATGTAGGTGCGGCGGTGACCACGGATCTCGGCCTCATCGCGCACACCACCCAGCGCCATCCGGGTGTACTTGCGATTGGTCGCGCGCGCGATGGACTGCCCCAGTGACGTCTTGCCCACACCGGGCGGGCCCACGAGGCACAGTACCGGCCCTTTCACCTTGCGGACACGGCTCTGCACCGCGAGGTACTCAAGAATGCGTTCCTTGACCTCATCCAGACCATAGTGGTCTTCATCCAGAATGCGACGCGCACGGTCGATATCGTGGCGCACACGGCTGCGCTTTTTCCACGGAATGGCCAGCATCCAGTCAATGAAGCCCCTGACGACGGTCGCTTCCGCGGACATGGGCGACATCATCTTGAGCTTGTTGAGCTCCTGCTCGGCTTTCTCCCGGGCCTCCTTGGGCATGCCGGAAGACTCGATCTTCTGCTCGAGCTCCTCAAAATCCTGGCCGCTGCCGTCGCCGAGCTGCCCCATCTCCTTCTGGATGGCTTTCATCTGCTCATTCAGGTAGTACTCACGCTGGCTGCGCTCCATCTGCTTCTTGACGCGGCCACGGATGCGCTTTTCCACCTCGATCAGGTCAATCTCGCTGTCGAGCTTGCCCAGCAGCTGCTCAATACGATGGCGCAGGTCCAGGGTTTCAAGCAGTTCCTGCTTCTCAGCCACCTTGAGTTCCAGGTGGGAAGCCATGGTATCCGCCAAGCGGTCCAGCTCCTCGATGCCCTGCAGGGAGTTGCTGACCTCGTTGGGCACCTTCTTGGACATGCGCGCGAATTTCTCGAACTCCTCCATCAGGGTCCGGACGAACACCTCTTCCTCACGCGCCTCCACGCCGGTCTCCGGAAGCTGGCGGCAGCTGGTGGTCACATACTGGTCGTCGCCACCCAGCTCGTCCACGGATGCCCGTGCATGCCCCTCAACCAGGACCTTGACGGTCCCGTCGGGCAGCCTGAGCATCTGCAGCACCGTGGCGATGGTGCCTATGCCATAGAGGTCATTACGGCCGGGATCATCCGTCTCCGCATCCCTCTGGGCGACGAGCAGGATCTGCTTGTCGTTCTCCATGGCGGCTTCAAGGGCATTGATGGACTTCTCCCGCCCGACGAAGAGCGGAACCACCATGTGCGGAAACACCACCACATCACGCAGGGGCAACATGGGGAGTTCAAAAGGGGTATGGCCCTGGGGCTGCTCTGTCATGATCTGACCTCTGAACTGGGGAAGTGGGCGACGCCGGGATCCTGAGAGTGGGCACAGTCCCGTTTCGCTGACTCTCTAGAGAATGGGGGTTAAGAGGGGCGGCTTCAACCCGCCTGCCAGCCGGAAACTGACAGACGGGCTGAAAACAGGGATACCGGAATCAGTCCTCCGGAACCGCGCGGGCGGTTTCATTGTTGGCGTAGATCTTGATCGGGTCGGATTCCCCGTTGACCACACCTTCATCAATCACAACCTTGCACACATCCGGCTCGGAGGGGATCTCATACATGGTATCCAGAAGGATGCCTTCCATGATGGAGCGCAGCCCCCGGGCACCGGTGTTGCGTTCCATGGCCTTGCGGGCCACTGCACGCAGTGCGTCCTCGCGGAAATCCAGCTCCACGTCCTCGATCTCGAACAGCTGCTGATACTGCTTGGTCAGCGCGTTCTTGGGCTGGGTCAGGATCTCGATCAGGGCATCCTCGTCCAGCTCCGTGAGGGTCGCCACAACGGGCAGACGGCCCACGAACTCGGGAATCAGGCCGTAGCTCACCAGATCCTGCGTCTCAATGTGCTTCAGGATCTCGGATGTGCTCTTGCTATCAGACTGACCGACCACCTGGGCCGCAAAACCGATACTGGTCTTCTCGGAGCGCTCCCGGATCACCTTGTCCAGCCCCGAGAAGGCACCGCCACAGATGAACAGCATG
Organism: uncultured Halovibrio sp.; assembly: GCF_913056445.1. Taxonomy (NCBI): domain Bacteria; kingdom Pseudomonadati; phylum Pseudomonadota; class Gammaproteobacteria; order Oceanospirillales; family Halomonadaceae; genus Halovibrio; species uncultured Halovibrio sp. The sequence goes on along the minus strand of NZ_CAJXMA010000032.1, from coordinate 20,808 downwards.
CCCGCGGTATCCACCTGCAGGAATTCCTGCTGCGGATGCTTGCGGCCACCCTGGGGCGGCACGGATGCGACCGTGCCCTCAATCAGCTTGAGCAGGGCCTGCTGCACACCCTCACCCGAGACGTCACGGGTAATGGAGGGGTTGTCCGACTTGCGCGAGACCTTGTCGATCTCGTCAATGTAGACAATGCCGCGCTGGGCCTTGTCCACATCGTAGTCGCACTTCTGCAGCAGCTTCTGGATGATGTTCTCAACGTCCTCACCCACATAGCCAGCCTCGGTCAGCGTGGTGGCGTCCGCAATGGTGAACGGAACGTTGAGCATGCGTGCCAGTGTCTCCGCCAGAAGCGTCTTGCCGCTGCCCGTGGGGCCGATCAGCAGGATGTTGCTCTTGCCGAGCTCCACTTCCGGGCGCTTCTCACCGAAACGCAGACGCTTGTAGTGGTTATACACGGCCACGGACAGCACCACCTTGGCACGGTCCTGGCCGATCACGTACTCGTCCAGCGTTTCCTTGATCTCGTGGGGAGAGGGCAGACGGTCGCTCGGCTCTTCCTCGGTGGTCTCCTGGATTTCCTCGCGGATGATGTCGTTGCAAAGATCCACGCATTCATCGCAGATGAACACCGACGGGCCCGCGATCAGCTTGCGGACCTCATGCTGGCTCTTGCCGCAGAAGGAACAGTACAGCAGCTTGCCGTTATCGTCGCCCCTGCCGCTACCTTTCTCTGCCATTGGATTACCTCTGTTCTGGTTCCGGCCGCCTTGCATTGACCGTGTGCCACGGTCGAGCGACAGAAATCGGGATTGATACCAGTATTAGGTATTCCCCGAGCGTTTATCAAGTACGGCATCAACGAGGCCATACTCCGCTGACTCCGCAGCGTCCATGAAGTTGTCCCGGTCCGTATCCTGGGCGATCTGTTCATAGCTCTGGCCGGTGTGCTCCGCCAGGATGCTGTTCAGCCGCTCCTTGGTCTTCAGGATCTCGCGGGTGTGGATCTCAATGTCCGAGGCCTGACCCTGGAAACCGCCCAGCGGCTGGTGGATCATGACCTTCGAATTGGGCAGACAATAGCGCTTGCCCTGCGCGCCCGCTGCCAACAGCAGAGCACCCATGGACGCCGCCTGGCCCACGCAGAGCGTGGAGACATCGGACTTGATGAACTGCATGGTGTCATAGATCGCCATGCCGGCAGTCACTGCCCCACCCGGCGAATTGATGTAGAAATGGATGTCCTTGTCCGGATTCTCGGACTCCAGGAACAGCAGCTGCGCAACAATCAGGTTGGCCGTATGGTCATCCACTGGCCCCACCAGAAAGATCACGCGCTCCTTGAGCAGCCGGGAGAAGATGTCAAAGGACCGTTCACCCCGGGCGGTCTGCTCGATCACCATCGGGATCAGACCGGAATTGGTGACGTCGCTCGCGCCGTCGGATATCTGCTGTGTCATGGGTATTGTCGTCTCCCGGTTGTTGCCTGTATGGCGGGTTTCAGAACCCCAATTGTAGACGAGCTGGCCGGGTTTTCACCCCCGGAGCCTCACGCACCCTGCTGGGGCGGCTTCACAGCATCCTCATACTTGTATTTCTTCTGCTTGACCTTGGCATTTTCAAGGACGTGGTCCACAACCTGATCCTCAAGCACCGAGGATTCAATCTGCTGCTTTTCTTCCTCGTTGTTGTTGTAGTACTCGACCACTTCATCCGGATCCTGATAGGTGGAGGCGATCTCGCGGATCTTCTCATCAACCCGCTCGCTGTCCACCTCAAGATTCGCGTCCTGCACCAGCTGCTGGAACAGCAGACCGGTCTTGATGCGGCGCTGGGCCTGATCCTGGAACAGCTCGGAAGGCAGCTGTGAAGGATCCATCTGGCCACCGAACTGCTGCACCGCCTCCTGCTTCATGCGCTCGATCTCCTGATCGACCATGCCCTGGGGCACTTCCAGCTCTGTAACCTCGAGGAGGCCGTCAATGACCTGCTGCTTGATGCGGTTCTGGATGCCGTTCTTGAGCTCGCGCTCCATGTTCTTGCGCACTTCCTCGCGGAACTCCTCCTCGGTCTCGGCTTCAACGCCGAACTGCTCGAAGAATTCCTTATCGAGGGTGGGCAGCTGCGGTTCCTCAACCTTCTTGACCGTCACCTGGAACTGGGCCTGCTTACCCGCCAGTTCCTCGTTCTGGTAATCTTCCGGGAAGGTCACATCAAGGGTATGCTCCTCACCGGTCTTGGCGCCTACCAGCTGGTCCTCAAAACCGGCGATCATCTGGCCGTCTCCAAGAGTCAGCTGCTGGTCCTCGCCGCTGCCGCCCTCGAATTCCTCACCGTCGATGGTGCCGGTGAAGTCGATGGTCATGACGTCCTTCTTCTTGGCCTTGCGCTTGACCTCTTTGTAGGTCGCCTGCTGGCGGCGCAGGTTGTCGATCATCTTGTTGATGTCCTTGTCCTGTACTTCGGACCAGGGCTTCTCAACACTGATCTGGCTCAGGTCGCCCACCTGGATCTCGGGCATGACCTCGAAAACGGCAACAAATTCAAAGTCCTTGCCTTCCTCCACGGTCTGGGGCTCAAACCGCGGCTGGCTCGCCGGCTGTACGTCCTGCTCCTGGATCGCCTCCATCCAGGCATTACGCATCACTTCGCCGAGAACTTCCTGGCGTACGCCCTGGCCAAAGCGCTTGCGCACGACCTTCATGGGAACCTTGCCCGGACGGAAACCGTTGAGACGAACCTGTTTCGCGGCTTCGCGCAGGCGTTCATCGACCTGCTGCTCAACTTCCTCCGCGGGCACGCCAATCGTCATGCGACGCTCGATGTTGGACGTCGATTCAAGGGAGACTTGCATGGAATATCCTCAGTTATTGCCGTTCCGATTCAATGTAAAGCCGGGGATCATAGAAATGTGAACGCGACTTGGCAAGGCCGCGGCTTTCGGGGCGCTGATTCTATCACGTTCTGACCGCGCACTCCGATAGGGAAAGATCCGGGAAAGGGAAAGAAGTGGTGCGAAAGGAGAGACTCGAACTCTCACGGGTTGCCCCACTGGAACCTAAATCCAGCGCGTCTACCAGTTCCGCCACTTTCGCCCATAAAAAAGAGGTCAGCCCTGATGGCCGGAAATAGAAAAAATGGGGTGGACGAAGGGGATCGAACCCTCGACCGCAGGAGTCACAATCCTGAGCTCTACCAACTGAGCTACGTCCACCACTGAGAGGCGCGATTCTAACGCACCTAAAGGACTTCACCAAACGCCGCGTGCCAGAAAGTTGGCGCGCCCGGCAGGACTTGAACCTGCGACCTACGGCTTAGAAGGCCGTTGCTCTATCCAACTGAGCTACGAGCGCACGTTCATCCATCCGCCCACAACGGCCCGCCCAGTGAGTACCTGAAACTGGTCGGGGTAGAGAGATTTGAACTCCCGACATCCTGCTCCCAAAGCAGGCGCGCTACCAGACTGCGCTATACCCCGAAAAACTCACCCACGCCGGCTCTCAGCGAAGTTGGAGCGAATCATACCGAGGGCTGTGAACAGCGTCAACATGATTGGCGGCTGAGCGTAAAACTGCGACAATGCCGCTTTTCCCGAACCACCGTCACAAGGCCCTTACATGACAGCGCAGATCATTGACGGCAAGGCTATCGCCCTGGATCTCCGCCACTCCGTAGCGGAAAAAGTGAGCCAGCGGATCAGCCAGGGCCTGCGGCCGCCGGGTCTGGGTGTTGTGCTGGTGGGCAGCGATCCCGCGTCCAACCTCTATGTGAAGCGCAAACGCGAAGCCTGTGACGCCGCCGGCCTGCATACTGAAGATCACCATCTGCCGGCGGAAACCACTCAGGACGAACTGAACCAGTTGGTGGACCGGATGAACGAGGATCCGAACATCGACGGCATCCTCGTGCAGCTGCCCCTGCCCGAGCACATGAACCCGGACGAGATCCTGCTGCGCATCCGCCCGGACAAGGATGTGGATGGCTTCCACCCCTACAACCTGGGCCGCCTGACCCAGCGCCATCCGGAACTGCGCCCCTGCACACCGGCCGGCATCATCCACCTTCTTGACCATATCGGCACGCCCTACAAGGGCCAGCACGCGGTCATCGTGGGTGCCTCCAACATCGTCGGCCGCCCTCTTTCCATGGAACTGCTGCTCAAAGGCGCCACCGTTACCGTAGCGCACCGGTTCACTGGTGACCTGCCCCGCTTTGTGGCGGACGCGGACCTTCTCATTGCCGCCGCCGGCAAACCGGGCCTGGTCCATGGCGACTGGGTCAAGGAAGGCGCGACGGTCATTGATGTGGGCATCAACCGCAACGAGGAAGGCAAGCTGATCGGTGACGTGGAATTTGCCCCGGCTGCCGAGCGCGCTGCCTGGATCACCCCGGTGCCCGGCGGCGTGGGCCCCATGACCATCGCCATGCTGCTGCAGAACACCCTGGAAGCCGCCGAACGCCACGGCTGACTCCCCGAAAAGCGCCTGAGGAAGGTGGCGGGTAACGCTGTCCGGGACTGTCTGGAGCCATGGATGGCGGAAGACAAGCGTACAGGGGTTTACGCGACTGAGCGTAAACGGGCTTACAGGAAGTAAGCCCTGGACCTTTTAGCGGAGCAGGACAGCGCAGCTAAAAGGTATTCACAGCGTGTCCCGGAAGCGTTACCCGCCACCTTCCCCCCCCGCACACAAAAAACCCCGCCGAAGCGGGGTCTTATACCAGTCAGTTCAACTCCTGCCTCACTGACCGTACTTGGCTTTTGCCTTGCGACGATAGGCGTGCAGCAGCGGCTCGGTATAGCCACTCGGCTGCTCACGGCCCTTGAAGATCAGGTCACAGGCCGCCTGGAAAGCCACGTTGCCCTCGAAATCATCCGCCATCGGGATGTAGTTCGGGTCGCCTTCGTTCTGGCGGTCCACAACCTTCGCCATGCGCTTGAGCGTCTCCATCACCTGCTCTTCCGTGCAGATGCCGTGATACAGCCAGTTGCACAGCAGCTGGGACGCGATCCGCAGCGTGGCGCGGTCCTCCATCAGGCCGACATCATTGATGTCCGGCACCTTGGAGCAACCGACCCCTTCCTCGATCCAGCGCACCACATAGCCGAGGATACCCTGGGCGTTATTGTCCAGCTCCTGCTTGATGTCTTCCTGGCTCAGCACGGACGGATCCTTCATCAGCGGCACGGTCAGGATGTTGTCCAGGCTGGCGCGCTCACGCTTGCTCAGCTCTCCCTGCACATCCATCACGTTCACCTGGTGGTAATGAATGGCGTGCAGGGTCGCTGCCGTCGGTGACGGTACCCAGGCCGTGTTGGCGCCCGCTTTCGGGTGGCTGATCTTGGCATCCATCATCGCCGCCAGCTTGTCCGGCATGGGCCACATGCCCTTGCCGATCTGCGCGCGGCCCTTGAGGCCGGTTTCGAGGCCGATGTCCACGTTCCAGTCCTCGTAGCTGGTCATCCAGGGCGCCTGCTTCATCTCGCCCTTACGGATCACCGGCCCGGCTTCCATGCTGGTATGGATCTCGTCACCAGTGCGGTCCAGGAAGCCGGTATTGATGAAGATGATCCGGTCCTTCGCCTGGCGGATGCACTCCTTGAGGTTGACCGTGGTGCGGCGCTCCTCATCCATCACGCCCACCTTGAGGGTATTGCGCTTCATGCCCAGCGCATCCTCGACGCGGCCGAAGAGTTCGTTGGTGAAGGCCACCTCGTCCGGTCCATGCATCTTGGGCTTCACGATGTAGACACTGCCGGTACGGCTGTTGCCCACCCGGTTGTTGCCCTTGAGGTCATGGATGGCGATCAGGGAGGTGATCATGCCGTCCATGAGGCCTTCCGGCACCTCGTTGCCGTCCACATCCAGGATGGCATCGTTGGTCATCAGGTGGCCGACGTTACGCACCAGCATCAGGCTGCGGCCGTGAAGACTCATGGGCTTGCCACTGGCATCCAGGTACTCACGGTCGCCAGCCATGCTCCGGGTGACGGTCTTGCCGCCCTTCTCGAAGCTTTCCTCCAGGTTGCCCTGCATCAGGCCCAGCCAGTTGCGGTAGACGCCGGTCTTGTCCTCAGCGTCCACGGCCGCCACGGAGTCCTCGCAGTCCATGATCGTGGTCAGCGCGGATTCCATGAGCACGTCCTTGACGTGCGCCGCGTCGTCCTTGCCAATCGGGTGGCTGGCGTCGATCTGGATCTCGAAATGCACGCCGTTGCGCACCAGCAGGATGCCTTCCGGCTCGCTTTCAGAGCCCTTGTAGCCCACGAACTGGGCCGGATCCTTCAGGCCGGCCTCGCTGCCACTGTTCAGGGTTACTTTCAGCTGCCCACCGTCAACCCGGTAGCCTGTGGCGTCCGCATGGCTGCCGCTGGCCAGCGGTGCGGACTCATCCAGCATGGCGCGGGCGTAGGCGATAACCTTCTCGCCACGCACCGGGTTGTAACCCGGGCCCTTGGTGGCGCCGCCTTCCTCGGAGATGATGTCGGAACCGTAGACGGCGTCATAGAGACTGCCCCAGCGCGCATTGGCGGCGTTCAGCGCGAAGCGTGCGTTGGAGATCGGTACCACCAGCTGAGGACCAGCCACCTGGGCGATCTCTTTATCCACGTTCTCCGTGGTTGCGGTGAAGTCTTCGCCTTCCGGCTTGAGGTAGCCGATGTCCTTGAGGAAGGTCTTGTACTCGTTCAGGTCGATGGACTGGCCCTGGTGCTCGCGGTGCCAGTCGTCCAGCTTCTCCTGCAGTTCATCCCGGACCTTGAGCAGTTCACGGTTGCGCGGCGCCATGTCCGCCACGATGCGGCCGAACTCGTTCCAGAACTGGTCGGCGTCCACACCGGTTCCCGGCAGGGCTTCGTTGTTAACAAAGTCGTACAGGATTCGGGCGACCTGCAGGCCGCCTGCATTCACGCGTTCTGTCATCTTTGTGCCTCAGATTGCTGTTTTTAAGACGTTTTTATGCGGAATAACCGGACCGGTAAGCGCTGGCCCGGCGACCACGTATTCTGGGTGTGCGTATTCTAAGCCAAACGTACCGCAAAAGGACAGGCGCCCTACTCCCGGCGCCAGGTCGTGCCTTCGCGGCTGTCCTCAAGGACAATACCCTGTTCGAGGAGCTCATCCCGGATGCGGTCGGCCTCGGCAAAGTCCTTCGATTTCTTGGCCCGGGAACGCGCTTCAATCAGTTCCTCGATGCGCTCTGGTGTGAGATCCCCGGTGCCGCCCTGGAGAAAGTCGGAGGGCGCCCGCTCCAGCACGCCAAGCACGGCGCCGAGCCGTTTCAGAACCCCGGCCAGCCGGGCCGCTTCCGCTTCATCCCCGTTGCGCCGCGCCCGGTTCAGTTCGCCCGTCAGGGCATGCAGCTCGGCTGTGGCCTCAACCGTATTGAAGTCATCATCCATGGCTTCCACGAAGCGGCTGTCATACGCCGTCTCCGCCGGGTCCGTCTCGGGCTCGATGCCATCCAGCGCCTGGTAGAACTTCATCAGTGCGCCCTTGGCTTCCGCCAGGCTGTCCGGGGTGTAGTCAATCTGGCTGCGGTAATGGCTGGCGATCAGGAAGTAGCGCACCACTTCCGGATCGTGTTCCTGGAGAATATCCCGGATAGTGAAGAAGTTACCCAGGGATTTTGACATCTTTTCGTGGTTCACCCGCACGGCCCCGGCGTGCATCCAGTAGTTCACGAATGGCTGCTCATGGGCGCACTCGGACTGGGCGATCTCGTTCTCGTGGTGCGGGAACATGAGGTCCGGGCCGCCGCCATGGATGTCGAAGGTCCGCCCCAGGTGTGAGCGGGACATGGCCGAGCACTCGATGTGCCAGCCAGGGCGCCCATCGCCCCAGGGCGAGGGCCAGCTGACCTCACCGGGTTTGGCGGCCTTCCACAGAACGAAATCCGCCGGGCTGGCCTTGGCCTCGACCACGTCCACACGGGCGCCGGCCACCAGGTCCTCGAGCTTCTTGCGGCTGAGCTTGCCATAGCCGTCGAAACTGGACACGGCGAAATACACATCGCCGTTGTCGCCCTGGTAGGCATGGCCCTTCTCAACGAGGGTCTCGATCATGGCCACCATCTCATCAATGGTCTCGGTGGCCCTGGGCTCCTCGCTAGGGCGCAGCACGCCGAGGGCACCCTCGTCCTCGTGCATGGCGGCAATCATGCGGTCGGTCAGCGCCCGGAAGTCCTCGCCGTTCTCCCGCGCGCGATCCAGGATCTTGTCGTCAATGTCGGTGATGTTGCGCACGTAGTGCACGTCGTAACCGCGGTGGCGCAGGTAGCGCGTTACCACATCGAAAGCCACCAGCACCCGGGCATGGCCAAGGTGACAGTAATCGTAGACCGTCATACCGCAGACGTAGATGCCGACCTTTCCCTCCACGATGGGCTGGAAGGTTTCCTTGCGACGACTGAGCGTACTGTAGAGCTGGATCACGGGGTCTCCATCCTTTCCGGTCTCGATTTACTGGCCGCTGATCTTGGCCCAGGAGTCACGCAGGGTGACGGTACGGTTCATCACGATCCGGCCTTCACTGCTGGCCTCGGGATCAAAGAAGAAATAGCCCTCGCGCTCGAACTGGTAGGGAATATCCGCGCGCGGCGAGGCGAGGTTCGCCTCTCCCTTGCAGCCTGTCAGAACCACGAGGTTGTCCGGGTTGAGATCCTCGACAAAATCCCGCTCCTTGTCGGTGCCCGGATTCTCCACCCCGAAAAGCCGGTCATAGAGGCGCAGCTCAAGGTCCACCGCGGTCTCGGCAGAGACCCAGTGGATGACACCCTTGGGCTTGTAACCCTCGGGATTCACTCCCAGGGTCTCCGGGTCGTACTCGGCATGGATCTCGGTCACATTGCCTTCGTCATCGGCAACAAAATCATTGCAGGTGATGACATAGCCGCCACGCAGGCGCACGGCATTGCCCTTTGAGAGCCGCTTCCACTTCTTGTTGGGCGGCACCTCCACGAAGTCCTCCGCGTCGATGTACATCTCGCGCGTCCAGGTCACCTCGCGGGTTCCCATGGATTCGTCCTGGGGATGTACCGCCGTGGTCAGGGTCTCGGCCTGCCCTTCCGGATAATTGGTCAGGATCAGTTTGACAGGCCGCAGGACACACATGGCGCGGGGCGCGTTGCGGTTCAGGTCATCCCGGATGGCGTGTTCGAGCATGCCCAGGTCCACGGTGCCGCCGGTCTTGTTCACGCCCACCATATCGCAGAACTGGCGGATGGAAGCCGGGGTGAAGCCGCGCCGGCGCATACCCGAGAGGGTCGGCATGCGCGGGTCATTCCAGGCATCCACATGGCCCTCGTCCACCAGCCGCATCAGCTTGCGCTTGCTGGTGATGGTGTAGTTCACATTCAGGCGTGCGAACTCGGTCTGGCGCGGGCGGCACGGCGGGGTCACGTGTTCCAGAACCCAGTCATACAGCGGCCGGTGGTCCTCGAATTCCAGGGTGCACAGGGAATGGGTCACGCCCTCTTCCGCATCGGAGAGCGGATGCGTGAAGTCATACATCGGGTAGATGCACCACTTGTCCCCGGTCTGGTGGTGCGTCAGGTACCGGATGCGGTAAAGGATCGGATCGCGCATGTTCATGTTCGGGGACGCCATGTCGATCTTCGCCCGCAGCACATGCTCACCTTCGGCGAATTCCCCGGCCCGCATGCGCCGGAAGAGGTCCAGGTTCTCCTCGACGGAGCGATCCCGATAGGGGCTGTCCGTGCCGGCCTGGGTCAATGTCCCCCGATACTGCGCGGCGGTTTCCGGATCCAGGCTGCAGACATAGGCATGGCCGCCACGGATCAGCTCCTCGGCGTATTCATAGAGGCGCTCAAAATAATCCGAGGCGTAGCGAACCGGCCCTTTCCACTCATAACCCAGCCATGTCACGTCCCGTTTGATCGCCTCGATGTACTCCTGGCTCTCTTTCTCCGGGTTGGTGTCGTCAAAACGCAGGGTACAGTCGCCGCCGAACTGCTCGGCCATGCCGAAGTTGACTACGATCGACTTGGCGTGACCGATATGCAGGTAGCCATTGGGCTCCGGTGGGAACCGGGTGACGACGTGGTCATGACGGCCTTCGGCAAGGTCGTCCTGGATGAGGGTTCGGATGAAGTTGCTGGCCGGAGCTGATTCGGAACTCATGGATGCTGTGACACCACCGGGTTGATTTGAAAGCCGCCATTGTACCTGCTCACCGCCACGATCTCATGCATGGCGGAAAACGATGCCTTACAATACGGCCCATTTGGACGCGAAAGGATATAATCTCATGGTCGTTCTGGAAACCAGCGAAGGCCGCATCCTGCTGGCCACCGACGCGGAGAACGCCCCCGTCACCACCAGGAATTTCCTTGCCTACATCGATTCGGGTTTCTACAACGGCCTTATTTTCCACAGGGTCATCAGCAACTTCATGATCCAGACCGGCGGCTTCGGCCCGGACATGGAGCCCCGCAAACCCGGTGAGCCGATTCCCAACGAGGCGGACAATGGCCTCAGCAACCGGCGCGGCACCATCGCCATGGCGCGCACCATGAGTCCGCATACCGCCTCTTCCCAGTTCTTCATCAATGTCAACGATAACGGCTTCCTGGATCACACCGCCAAGACCCAGGACGGCTGGGGCTACTGCGTCTTCGGTAAGGTGGTGGAAGGCATGGACGTGGTCGACCGGATCCGTGAGAAACCCACCACGGGCCGCGCCGGGCACCGCGATGTGCCGGTGGAGGATGTCATCATCCATCAGGCCTATCGCACCAATGAGGGAGCGGACGCATGACCACGCGTTTCATTGCCGACCTGCACCTGGAGGAAAGCCGCCCGGACATTACCAACGCTTTCCTGGGATTCCTCCCGGCCTACGCCCACAACATTGACGCGCTCTACATTCTCGGAGACTTCTTCGAGGCCTGGATCGGGGATGACGAGCACACGCCCCTGCAGGAAACGGTTGCCGAGGCACTTCAGGCGGTGACGGCCACCGGCACCGCCCTGTACCTGATGCACGGCAACCGGGATTTCCTCATCGGTCAGGACTTCTGTGACCGGGTGGGCGCCACATTGCTGGATGACCCCACAGTCATCGACCTCCATGGGGAACCCACCCTGCTGATGCATGGCGACAGCCTCTGTACCGCGGATGAGGAATACCAGAAATTCCGTGCAACCATGCGCAACCCCCAGTGGCAGAAGGCATTCCTCCAGCGCCCCCTGGCGGACCGCCAGACCGTGGCCCGCCAGATGCGCGAAATCAGCCAGGCCAAAAACCAGGGCAAGGAACAGACCATCATGGACGTCACACCGGAAGAGGTGGTGGCCGACATGGAACGCCACGGGGTGCAACAGCTCATCCATGGCCATACCCACAGGCCAGCAGTGCATGAGCTGGAAGCCAATGGCGCTCCCGCCAGACGTTATGTGACCGGCGACTGGCACGAAAAGGCCTGGTACATCGAAGCCCGGACGGGAGCCTCCCCCGAACTGCTCAGCGTGCCCTTCGCGCAGCTGGCCGGCTGATCACAGCCAGTCCGGCACACCACTGTGGAAGCGGAAGCTGTCATCCGGTGACTGGATCAGCTCCGCCTCCACCGCCAGAAGCCTCTCAACCCGCTCCTTCACTTCGTCACCCGCCGCTTTCTCGGCAAGCCTGAGGTAATCCTGGTAGTGACGGGCCTCGGACTTGAGCAGCGAATCATAGAATTCCGCCAGCTCCTCATCCAGAAGCGGTGCCAGCACCGAGAAACGCTCGCAGGACCGGGCCTCGATGATGCCGCCGATGATCAGGGTATCCACCAGCCGCCCCGGCTCCTCCTTACGGGCATGCTGGTGCAGCCCCTGGGCGTAGCGGGCCGGTGTGAGATGCCGATACTGGATGCCGCGTTTCTGCAGGATCGACAGCACCTGCTCGAAGTGCCGCAGCTCCTCGCGCGCGAGCCGGGACATCCGATGCAGCAGATCCGGATCCTCCATATAGCGATACATCAGGCCCAATGCCGTTGAGGCGGCCTTCTTCTCGCAGTGGGCATGATCAATGAGCAGCAGTTCCTGGTTCGCCAGTGCGGCGTCGATCCAGGGCTGTGGTGTTGCGCAGGGAAGAAAGTCATGAATGGGGGAAAGATCAACCCGGGCCATGCCAGCGCTCCGTTAAAAAGCGCCAAGCATAGACCCGGGCTGATCCGGGGTGCAAGGCCGCCCCTAGGGGCAGCCCATGGAGTCAGCCGTTAACCTTGGCGAACTCGTCAGCAATCTCCTTCTCCGGCTCGCCGGTCGCCATGGAACCGATCACGACGGCAATGGCTGCGAACAGGAACCCGGGCACGATCTCGTACATGTCGAACAGACCGCCGGAGAGCTGCTTCCAGACCACCACGGTCAGGCCGCCGACAACCACACCCGCGAGTGCACCCATCTTGTTCATCCGGGGCCAGTACAGTGACAGCAGGATGACCGGACCGAAAGCGGCACCGAAGCCGGCCCATGCATAGGAGACCAGGTCCAGCACCATGCTGTCGTCATCCAGCGCGACCACACCGGCGATCACCGCGATCACGATCACGGCGACGCGGCCGATGCGGACCAGCTCCACAGCATCGGCGTCTGGGCGGAAGAAGCCCTTGTAGAAGTCCTCCGCCAGCGCGGACGACGACACCAACAGCTGCGAGTCAGCCGTGCTCATGATGGCGGCGAGAATGGCGGCCAGCAGGATGCCCGCAATCACGGGGTGGAAGAGCGCATCCACCAGCATCATGAACGCTGTCTCACGGTCCTCCAGCCCCTCGGGCCCGAAGTAACCGACGGCCGCCAGCCCTACCAGCACAGAGCCGACCAGAGTGATGGCAGTCCAGGAAACGGCGACCCGGCGGGCATAGGGTACCAGGGACTCATCGCTGATGGCCTTGAAGCGGGCAAGCACGTGGGGCTGCCCGAAATAGCCAAGCCCCCAGGCCAGCGAGGAGATGATCGCAATGGCTCCCAACGCTTCTCCATCGGCACCTGAGAACAGCGAGAGCGTACCCTGCCCTTTCTCAAGCAGCGACGCTTCCATGCCGGACCAGCCGCCAACCTCGCCACTGTTGATTGCGAGAACCGGCACCAGCATCAGAGCAGCCAACATCAGAAGCCCCTGGACCACGTCTGTCCAGGATACCGCCAGGAAGCCACCGAACAGCGTATAGGATACCACCGCGAGTGTGCCCACAATCACTGCCCACTGGTACTCGAGGCCAAAGACGGTCTCGAAGAGCTTACCGCCGGCAACCAGCCCTGAACTGGTATAGAACAGGAAGAACAGCAGAATGAAGAAAGCGGCGATAACCCGCAGCGCCCGTGTGTCATCCCGGAAACGGTTCTCCAGGAAGGACGGGATCGTGAGCGAGTCCTTGGCCGCCTGCGAATAGTTTCTCAGGCGCCTGGCCACAAACAGCCAGTTCAGGTAGGTGCCCACCAGCAGCCCGATGGCGATCCAGCTCGCGCCAACACCATTGGCAAAGGCCGCCCCGGGCAGCCCCAGCAGCAGCCAGCCGCTCATATCCGAGGCACCGGCACTCAGAGCCGAAGGAATCGGCCCCAGGTTCCGCCCGCCAAGGATGTAGTCCGACAGGTTCTGGGTGCGCATATAGGCAATGACACCCAGCGCCAGCATTACTGCAAGGTAGAGAATAAAGGTCCAGGTGACTGCAACTGTGTTTTCAATCATGATCCGGCTCCATCGGGGAATGCCCGTTTATAGTTGTTCATCCGATTTCCTCCACACCCAGCGACAGGAGGGTCGCATTGCCACCCGCCGCCGTGGTGTTGTTGGTCCTGACACGCTCGGTGGCGAAACGCGGCAGGTAGTTGGGGCCACCGGCCTTGGGGCCGGTCCCGGAGAGTCCACGTCCACCAAAGGGCTGGACGCCGACCACAGCACCAACCTGGTTGCGGTTGATATAGGTATTGCCGACTTTGACCCGCCGCTCAATATAGGCGGCAGCGGATTCACTGCGGCTGTGAATGCCCAGGGTAAGGCCATAGCCCGCTCCGTTGATCTCGTCGATCACGGAGTCGAGCTCGCGCGCCTCGTAGCGGACCACGTGCAGGATGGGCCCGAAGAATTCACGGTCCAGATCCTTCATGCCGTTGATCTCATAGGCCACAGGGGGCACGAAGTAGCCTTTCTCCGCATTGTCGGGCAGCGGAGCCTCACCGATCAGGCGGTTACGCTCACGCAGCTCAGCCACATGCTTCATGAGATCATCATAGGCTTCCTGGTCGACCACCGGCCCGACATCCGTTTCAACCCGGATGGGATCCCCCAGGCGCAGGTCCCGCATGGCACCGGCAAGCGTTTCCTCGATGATGTCGGCAACATCCTCCTGTACATACAGTACGCGGAGCGCCGAGCAACGCTGGCCGGCACTGCCGAAGGCGGACATGATCACGTCCTTGACCACCTGTTCCGGCAGTGCACTGCTGTCCACGATCATGGCGTTCTGGCCGCCGGTTTCCGCAATCAGCGGAATGATCGGCCCTTCCCGGGCGGCCAGTGTCCGACTGATGTGATGGGCAACACCAGTGGAGCCGGTGAAGGTGACACCCGCAAGGCGCTGATCGGAAAGCACCTGGCCGCCGATGCCCGCACCGTCACCAGGCAGGTACTGGATCACACCCGGCGGGAAGCCGGCCTGCAGCATCAGTTCCGCGCACCGGCCACCGATCAGGCTGGTCTGTTCCGCCGGCTTGGCCAGTACCGTATTGCCCGCCGCCAGCGCCGCCATGATCTGGCCGGTGAAGATCGCAACCGGGAAGTTCCAGGGGCTGATGCACAGAAACACCCCGCGGCCTTCCAGGTAGTATTCGTTGGATTCCCCGGTGGGCCCTGGCATCTCCATGGGCTCGGCAAACTGCCGGCGCGCCTGCATGGCGTAGTAGCGGCAGAAATCCACGGCCTCGCGCACCTCGGCAATACCGTCCGGCAGGGATTTACCCGCCTCACGGCTGCACAGGGCAATCAGCTCATGCTCATTGGCCTCCAGCAGATCCGCATAGGCTTCCAGGCACTTCGCCCGCTCCTCTGCTGGCGTACGGTTCCAGGACTCGAAGGCCTCGTGGGCCGTACTCAGCGCCTTCTCGACAATGTCCTGACGGCTCCAGGCGATCTCGCCGGCAACCCGGTCACTGTTGTGGGGATTGATCACCCGGGTCCTGGTATTCGAATCGCAGCGCTCCCCGTTCACGATCGGCGTTGCCTTCCACTGGTGTTCCGCCCACCGCTCCAGACCCTGCTGGAAGGGCCTGAGATCGGACAATACCGCCAGGTTGTGGCCACGGGAATTGCGTCGTTCACTCCCGTAAATCTCCGGGGGCCGGGGAATCCGTAGATCCGGCAGGCTGCTGTGGGCCCGCAGTGCATCCGCGGGGTGCCCTATGAGATCCTCAATCGGCGTCTCGGCATCCACCAGGCGGTGAACAAAGGAGGAGTTGGCACCATTCTCCAGCAGCCGCCGTACCAGGTACGGCAGCAGATCCTTGTGGGCGCCCACCGGCGCGTAGATCCGCACGGGAACCCTGGGGACCTCGCCCATCACCACGGAATAGAGGGCATCGCCCATGCCGTGGAGCCGCTGAAATTCGTATTCCGCGCCGTTCTCATCGGCCATGTTCAGCACCGAGGCCACAGTGTGTGCGTTGTGGCTGGCGAACTGCGGGAAGATATAGCCCTGGGCGTAGTCACTGAGCAGGAACCGGGCACAGGCCAGATAGCACACATCCGTGCCTTCCTTGCGCGTGTAGACCGGATAGGTCTCAACACCCATCATCTGGGCGTGCTTGATCTCGGTATCCCAGTAGGCTCCCTTGACCAGCCGCACAGGAATGCGATCCCCCTGGCGACGCGCCAGAGCGGCAATCCAGCACAGCACCGGCAGCGCCGGCTTGGAGTAGGCCTGCACGGCGAGACCCAGCTCCCCCCAGCCCTTCGCGGCTTCGGACTCGTAAACACTGCGGAAGATCTCCAGCGAGAGCTCAAGGCGGTCCATTTCTTCCGCGTCCACCGTCAGGGGCACCTGCTTCTCCCGGGCAAAGGTCACCAGCCGGGTCAGCCGCCTTACGAGTTCCGTCTTTGCCCTTTCCTCCTGAGCACGCTCATAGCGCGGGTACAACGCGGACAGCTTGATGGAAACCGAGGGCACCGGACGTTCGCCACGGGGATAACGGTCATTGCCCACCGCCTCAATCGCCGTCCAGTAATCATTGAAATAGCGCGAGGAGTCGGACTCGTTGAGGGCCGCCTCCCCCAGCATATCGAAGGAGTAGCTGTAGCCCTGATCCCGGTACTGGCGGCCTTCCTGAAGGGCTTCATCAATATCGCGGCCTAGCACGAACTGGCGGCCCATGATCGCCATGGCCTGGTACATGGCCTTTCGGATCACCGGCTCACCGGCACGGTTCACCAGCTTGTGCCAGATGGATTTGGGATGGCCGTCCAGCCCCGGGTCCATCTTGACCACACGACCCGTGAGCAGCATGCCCCAGGTGGAGGCATTGACCATGACGGATTCGCTCCGCCCCAGGTGCCTGCGCCAGTCGGCGTCACCCATCTTGTCGCGGATCAGCTCATCAGCGGTATGCGCATCCGGAATCCGGATCAGCGCCTCCGCCAGGCACATCAGCAGGATGCCCTCTTCAGTATCCAGGCTGTATTCCTGCAGAAGCGCATCCACCATGTGGACGGAGTCATCCTGTTCCCGGACCTTGCGGATCAGCCCTGTGGCCCGGTCCGCAATGGCCTGGCGCTCGCGCCCATCGGGCTCCGCCAGCGCCAGCAGTGACTCAAGGTAGGCCGTTTCATCGGTGTAATGGTTATCAACGATACCCTGCCAGAGAAAATCGGTATCATCGTGGGGGAACGACGGGTCAAGCACCCGACTGGCATCAAACATAGCGTTCGGCCTCCAGCAGCTCTGGGCGTGATACCTCTGCCCGCATGGTCTATCCATTCATTAAAGCAGAGGTTGTGAAACCCTGCACAACAATCATTGCAGGGACGGCCACTCCCTGTGGAGTTCCTCCATCGTCCTTCGAACAGCGTCCGCGACCTCATCCGCTGTCACTTCTGCATCAATACGCCGGTAACGGTTGGCAGGATTGCCGGCGCGCGCCTCGTAAACCTGGCGCACGCGCTCAAAGAACCGGACCCGTTCGTGCTCAAAACGGTCCGGCTCCCCACCACGCCCGGCAACCCGGGCCATGCCCGTTTCCACTGGCGCATCGAGCCAGAGTACGGCATCGGGGCGCAGCGTTTCCCCCTGGACCAGGGATTCAAGCTGCGCCACCGGTGCTGAATCCAGCTCTCGCCCACCCCCCTGGTAGGCGTAGGTGGCATCCGTGAAACGATCACAGAGCACCCACTCTCCCGCTTCCAGCGCCGGCCGGATGACACGGGCCAGGTGCTGTGCCCGGGCCGCGAACATCAGCAGCAGCTCGCAGGTGCGGTCGACCGGTTCCTCCCGGGAACGCAGGAGCAGTTCCCGGATCTCCTCCGCCATGGGCGTACCACCCGGTTCACGGGTCACACGGTGCGCCACACCCTTTTGCGTAAGCCAGTCACTGGCACCGCGGATAGCGGTGGACTTTCCCACCCCCTCGGTCCCCTCAAAAGTGATGAAAAGCCCGCGCGCCATCAGTCTGCTCCGTTCTCCGGTGCCGGAAAGGACCGGTAGTCCTCGCTGCGATTGAGTTGATACCGGCGCACCGCCTCATTATGCCCTTCAAGCGTGCTGGAGAACTGATGGGAGCCATCACCCTTGGCGACAAAATAGAGGGCATCGCCTTCCGCCGGGTTCACCACCGCCCGCAGCGACGCCTCTCCCGGCATCCCGATGGGGGTGGGCGGCAGACCATCGATCCGGTAGGTGTTGTAGGGCGTGTATTCCCTCAGATCAGCGTGGCCGATGCGGCCCTGGTAATCATCGCCCATGCCATAGATCACGGTGGGATCCGTCTGCAGACGCATTCCCCGCTCCAGCCGCCGCACGAAAACACCGGCGACCCGGGGTTTCTCCTCACTGAGCGGCGTCTCGAGCTCGACAATCGAGGCCAGGATCAAGGCTTCATAGGGGCTATCCAGAGGCAGGTTTTCCTGGCGATCCCGCCAGACCCCGGAAAGAATCCGCTGCATGCGGTCATGCGCCCTTTCCAGAACATCCAGCTCCGAATCGCCATGCTCATATTCATACACCGCCGGGAAGAACCAGCCCTCGGGGTGCATGCCTGAGCGCCCTAAGCGCTCCATCACCACCTCACCACTCATGCCCTCCAGCTCATTGCGCAAAGGCTCCGCGTCAGCCAGGCGTGCGCGGACCCGTTCGAACGTCCAGCCTTCCGGTATGCGCACGGTCCAGGTCTGGGTATCACCTGCTACCACACGACGCACAAAGGCCAGTGGGGACATGCCGTCCTCAAGCTGATACACACCGGACTGCAGCTGCGTCAGTTCAGGCTCCAGGCGCGCCCGCAACCGGAGCCAGAAAGCGCTGGGAAGACGCCCCCGCGCCTCGAGCTCACGCGCCAGTCCCTGCAGGGTGGTCCCGCGCTCAATCTCGATGGTGACGGGATGCTCAAGCGCCAGCGGCTCCTCCATGCGCTGGAACTGCTGCTCGATGAACAGCCAGCCCGCGATTGCCGCTACGGCAGTCAGGAGGAGCATGAAACCAACAACACGCTTAACCAACCGCATCACCCGAGTCCAAGCTCCCTGTTCACATCCTCAACCAGCCGCCTAGCCTCAACGTTGGTCGGCACGATACTGTCACCACACTCGCTGACGGGCACCAGGCCCATGACGCTGTTACCCAAAAGCAACCCGTGGTTCCGGAAGTCGGCGCCCAGCAGAGCCCGCTCCTCGACCGCCAGGCCGAAGCGGCCCGCGTTGCGCACGACCCACTCCCGCAGAGTTCCCGCGACGGCGAGCTGCTCCCGTGGCGGCGTCACGAGAGTTCCATCGACCACGGAAAACAGGCAGGTACGGGTTCCCTCGACCCAGCCGGAACCAGCGCCCGCGGCCATCAGGCCCTCGAACTCACCGTCTGAGAGTTCGGCACTGGCAAGCACCTGCTCCAGGCGTGCCAGGGTCTTGTAGCCGCCGCCCGCTGCCATGGAAGACAGGGGCTGCTGGCAGAGACGGACCCTGGCGCCTTCACGCGGCACCGACGGAGCCGGCACCAGGGCCGAGATCACCCTGGGAGACACAGTGTCAGGCGGCCGATACCCCCTGCCACCCGAGCCCGCCGTAACCGTGACCTTGAGCACAGCCGGCGCCTGCGGCGCGAGCAGCCCGCGTTCGGCGGCCTGCTGCTGCCAGGCATCCAGCCCGTCCGCATCAAACGGGATTCCAAGCGCATGGCAACCGGCCAGAAGCCGCTCCCGGTGCGCCTCCAGCAGGACCGGGCCGGCCGGGGTCACCCTGAGAGTCTCAAAAACCCCGTGCCCGTAGGCCAGCCCCCGATCATCAGACGGAACCACCGGGTCATTTCCCGGCCAGATCCATTCGGGCATCAGCTCCGCTCCCGCTGCCTGAACCAGTCACGATCAAAAAAGCCGCCCATTCTCAGGGCGGCTTTGGTACCGATCGAACCGCGTTGGTCCGTTCAGCTGCTGTGGGATTCGATGTAGTCCACCGCGTCCTTGACCGTGGTCAGCTTCTCGGCTTCCTCATCCGGGATCTCGGTCTCGAACTCTTCCTCAAGAGCCATGACCAGCTCAACCGTGTCCAGGGAGTCGGCACCCAGATCCTCTACAAAGGAGGAAGTGCTCTGTACTTCAGACTCTTTTACCCCCAGCTGTTCACAGACAATCTTCTTAACGCGCTCTTCAACTGTACTCATAATGTCCTCATTTGTGCGTCCAGCAGTGCTGGCGTGCCAGTTTAGTTGAATCCCCCGGGCCGGACAACCAACCCGGAAGGGGCTGACTGGAAGCCGCCCCCGCCCTGTGATGGCGGGAACGCCCTCCTTCAGTTCATGTACATGCCACCGTTGACATGAATCGTCTCACCATTGATGTAGGCCGCCCCTTCGGAGGCGAGGAACACAGCCAGGTCGGCCACTTCCCCCGCCTCGCCGAGGCGACCCGCCGGAATGGCTGACAGCATGGCATCACGCTGGCTTTCGTCAAGCTCTCGCGTCATGTCCGTTTCGATGAACCCCGGAGCAATGGCATTGACGGTGATACCACGGCTTGCCACCTCCCGTGCCAGAGAACGGGTCATGCCCTCGATGCCCGCCTTGCTGGCGGCATAGTTCATCTGCCCGGCGTTCCCCATACGGGCAACCACCGAACTCAGGTTGATGATGCGCCCGGTGCGCGCTTTCATCATGCCCTTGAGCACGGCCTGACTGGTGCGGTACACGGCCGAGAGATTGGTGTTGATCACCTCATCCCAGTCCTCGGGCTTCATGCGCATGGCCAGACCATCCCGGGTCACACCGGCATTATTGACCAGCACTGTTGGTGTACCGACATTCTGGCCAATCGCCTTGATGCCCTCGGTGACACTCGCTGCATCACCCACGTTCATGACCACACCGTCACCCTGCCAGCCCTGCTCGTTGATACGGCCCGCGATGGCGGCAGCGCCGGATTCCGATGTTGCTGTTCCAATCACCGTGGCACCGGCGCGGGCAAAGCGTTCCAGAATCGCACTGCCAATGCCACGGCTCGCGCCGGTTACCAGAACCACCTGTCCTTCCAGCATCCTTTTCTCCCGTTAAACGTGGCTGTCAGCTGCCCTCACGCACCGCGTCGAGCGCCTTCTGCATCTGTTCAGGGGTATCCGTGGGATG
>NZ_CAJXMA010000031.1:0-28741 GCF_913056445.1 uncultured Halovibrio sp. | reverse complement strand
CTTGTCCGGGAACACACGGATCCAGATTTTGCCGCCACGCTTGATCCGGCGGGTCATGGTCCGACGGGCCGCCTCGATCTGGCGTGCGGTGACACGCCCACGACCGGTCGCCTTGAGACCGTACTCACCAAAGCTGACCTTGTTGCCTGTATGGGCCATGCCGCGATTGCGGCCTTTCTGTACCTTGCGGAACTTGGTTCGTTTCGGTTGCAGCATTTGGAGACCCCCTTACTTCTGAGCTTTCTTCTGAGCAGCGGCTTCTTTTTCAGCCCGTACCTGCTCAAGACCGCCCAGGATTTCACCCTTGAAGATCCAGACTTTCACGCCGATGATCCCGTAGGTGGTGTGGGCCTCGTAATGCGCGTAGTCGATGTCCGCACGCAGCGTGTGCAGCGGTACGCGACCTTCCCGGTACCACTCGGTACGTGCAATCTCGGCACCGCCGAGGCGGCCACTCGCCTGGATCCGGATTCCTTTGGCGCCCTGGCGCATAGCATTCTGTACGGCCCGCTTGAGGGCGCGCCGGAACATCACGCGGCGCTCCAGCTGGTTCGCCACGCTCTGGGCAGCCAGCTTGGCGTCGAGATCAGGCTTGCGGATTTCCTCAATGTTGACGTGCACGGGCACGCCCATCATGTCGGTCAACTCCTTTCGGAGCTTATCCACGTCCTCACCCTTCTTGCCGATCACAATCCCCGGACGGGCGGTATGGATCGTAATCCGAGCGTTCTGCGCGGGACGCTCAATCAGAATCCGGCTGACCGAGGCCTTCTCGAGCCGGCGATTGAGAAATTCGCGGACCTCGATATCCTTCAACAGGTTCTGGGCGTAAGCCCCTTTCTCCGCATACCAGACCGAGTTGTGCTCTTTGACAACGCCAAGCCTGATACCGGTTGGATGTACTTTATGACCCATCGGGTATCTCCTACTCGTCCGAAACCTTGACGGTGATGTGGCACGTGCGCTTCAGGATCCGGTCTGCACGGCCTTTGGCCCGTGCCTGGATCCGCTTCAGCGTCGGCCCCTCGTCCACACAGATGGTTGCAAGCCGCAACTCATCCACGTCCAGGCCTTCGTTATGCTCGGCGTTGGCAATCGCAGACTCGAGGGTCTTGCGAATGATCCCGGCCGCTTTCTTCGGTGTGAACGCCAGTGTATTCAGCGCTTCCTCGACACTCTTCCCACGAACCATGTCTGCGACAAGGCGAGCCTTCTGAGCCGAGAGTCGAGCGCCTTTCGTTTTAGCCGCTACTTCCATCGTTTAATCCCCTCAGAATCAGCGTTTCTTCGCTTTCTTGTCGGCAGCATGCCCGCGGAACGTGCGTGTCGCGGCAAACTCGCCAAGTTTATGACCAACCATTTCCTCAGTGATCATGACCGGCACATGCTGCCGGCCGTTATGCACTGCAATGGTCAGCCCTACCATCTCCGGAAACACCGTGGAGCGGCGCGACCAGGTTTTGATCGGCTTACGGCTGTTGTTTTCCAGAGCTGCCTCAACCTTCTTCAGCAGATGCAGGTCTATAAAAGGACCTTTCTTCAGAGAACGTGGCACAGCTTCTTCCCCTAAACGTTATTTCTTGGCCGAACGACGACGTACGATCATCTTGTCAGTACGCTTGTTCTTACGAGTCTTATGTCCTTTGGTCGGAATCCCCCAGGGTGTAACCGGGTGACGCCCGCCAGAGGTACGCCCTTCACCACCGCCATGCGGATGGTCAATTGGGTTCATAGCAACACCGCGTACTGTTGGCCGCTTGCCACGCCAACGTGTTGCACCCGCTTTGCCGGACTGTTTGAGACTGTGCTCGCTGTTGGAAACCTCCCCCAGCGTGGCACGGCAATCAGCCGGCACCTTGCGCATCTCACCCGAACGCAGCCGAATGGTTGCGTAGTTGCCTTCACGCGCGACCAGCTGGACCGACGAACCGGCGCTTCGCGCGATCTGGGCACCCTTTCCGGGTTTGAGCTCAATGCAATGAATCACCGAACCCAGAGGGATGTTACGCAGGGGCAGGGTACTGCCGGCCCGGATCGGTGCATCGATCCCTGACTGAACCTTGTCGCCCTGCTTGAGCCCCTTGGGCGCGATAATGTAACGACGCTCCCCATCCTGGTACTTGACCAGCGCAATATGGGCGGAACGGTTCGGATCGTACTCCAGACGCTCTACCTGGCCGGGAATACCATCCTTGTTGCGCTTGAAATCAATATGGCGGTAATGGCGCTTGTGGCCACCACCGATATGACGGGACGTGATCCGGCCATTGTTGTTCCGGCCACCCGTCTTGCTGAGCTTGGTCACCAGTGGCGCGTAGGGTGCACCCCCGTGAAGGTCAGGATTACGGACCTTGATGAGGTGGCGACGACCGGGTGACGTCGGTTTGGTTTTCTCAATCGACATGTCTGTAACCCCTCAACCTATTCCACGTCCATGAAGTCAATATCCTGACCATCAGCCAGGCGCACATACGCCTTGCGAAGATCGTCACGCTTACCCATGCCATGGATTGTGCGCTTGTTCTTACCCTTGCGGTTGCTCACCTGGACTTTGGTTACGTCCACATTGAACAGCTGCTCCACCGCCTTGCGGATCTCAGGCTTGGTCGCATCAGGAGCCACCTTGAACACGACCTGGCCCTGATCACCAACCATGGTCGCCTTCTCAGAGACCAGCGGGCCGAGCAGAACCTTGTAAATTCGCTCCTGATTCATCCCAGCATCTCCTCAAACTTCTTGAGCGCATCCACTGTAACCACGACGTGGTTGTGCGCTACGAGACTCACCGGATCCACGCCCCGGACATCGGAAACCGCCACGTTCGGGATATTGCGCGATGCCAACTCGAGATTCCGCTCAACGGAGTCAGAAACAATCAACGCGTCCTGCTGAACACCCAACTCCTGGAGCTTGGCGTTGAACACCTTGGTACGCGGCTGATCAGGGGTAATGGAGTCCACAACCACGAGACGCTCCTGGCGCACAAGCTCGGAGAGAATCGAGCGCAGCGCGCCACGATACATCTTCCGATTCACCTTCTGCGAATAGTCCCGCGGGCGCGCCGCGAAAGTTGTGCCCCCACCGCGCCAGATCGGGCTGCGAATGGTACCGGCACGGGCACGGCCAGTGCCCTTCTGTCGCCAGGGCTTTTTACCGCCGCCGCTGACCTCAGAACGCGTCTTCTGCTTGACGCTGCCCTGACGGCCGGCCGCCAGGTAGGCGGTTACGACTTGGTGCACCAGCGATTCGTTGAATTCTTTACCAAAAGCGGCATCCGATACCTGAACACCGTTACCGCTTCCTGTCACTGTCAATTCCATCACGCCACCCCTTAGGCTTTCACTGCGGGCTTGATGATCAGGTCCCCGCCATTGGCGCCAGGGACGGGCCCTTTAACCAGCAGCAGATTCCGCTCGGCATCAACACGCACGATCTCGATGTTCTGACTGGTCACGCGCGCATTACCCATTTGACCGGACATCTTCTTGCCCTTGAATACACGGCCCGGAGACTGGCACTGACCAATAGAGCCAGGTGCGCGGTGCGCGAGAGAGTTACCGTGGGTCTTGTCCTGGGTGGAGAAGTTCCAGCGCTTGACGGTACCAGAGAAGCCCTTGCCCTTGGACTGGCCGGTCACATCAATCGACTGACCATCCTCAAACTGGGAAACGTCAAGCTCGGAACCGGGCTGCAGCTCTCCGTCCTCTGACTGGTCTTCCAGCCGGAACTCCCAGAGACTGCGCCCTGCTTCGACGCCATTCTTTGCGAAGTGGCCCGCTTCCGGCTTGGTAATCCGGTTCGCACGGCGCGTACCGGTCGTTACCTGAACCGCGCGGTAGCCGTCCCGCTCGGGCGTCTTGATTTCGGTAATCCGGTTGGCATCAACCTGAATCACCGTGACGGGGATGGAGTTACCCTCGTCGGTAAAAATACGAGTCATACCGGCCTTGCGGCCGACAACACCAATCGCCATTGTTCACCTCTTAGTGTACGGGGCTTCAACCCTCTATGGCCTGAAAGACAGTTACACTCTGAGGGGTTAACTAAAGGGTTAACCCAGGCTGATCTGCACATCCACTCCGGCGGCGAGATCGAGCTTCATCAGAGCATCGACTGTCTTTTCGGTAGGCTCAACGATATCCAGAAGGCGCTTGTGCGTCCGGATCTCATACTGATCACGCGCGTCCTTATTGACGTGCGGCGAGATCAGGATGGTGTACTTCTCTTTCCGGGTCGGCAGAGGAATAGGACCCCGAACCTGAGCACCAGTCCGCTTTGCCGTATCGACAATTTCCTGGGTGGACTGATCGATCAGGCGGTAATCAAACGCCTTCAACCGGATTCTGATTTTTTGGCTCTGCATGTTGCACCAAACTCCAATCGTTGTTGGCAGCTCGTATAAGCCGACCCGTAAAAAGGATGCGCATTATAGGGCGCATGCGTGACGGCGTCAACCTACGGACTGCTTCAGAGAATCCGTTACAGGGATGGACCCTGAAACCAAAAAAGGGGCTGCGCGACGGCAACCCCTTTTTCCAGGGCGCGGCACCGATTACTCGATAATCTTGGTCACCACGCCTGCGCCGACAGTCCGGCCGCCTTCGCGTACCGCAAAGCGCAGCCCGTCTTCCATCGCGATCGGCGCGATCAGCGTGGCTACCAGCTTCACGTTATCACCCGGCATCACCATCTCGACGCCTTCCGGCAGTTCGCAGGTGCCGGTCACGTCCGTGGTCCGGAAGTAGAACTGCGGGCGATAGCCGGTGAAGAACGGCGTATGACGACCACCCTCGTCCTTGCTCAGGACGTAGATCTCGCCCTCGAACTTGGTGTGAGGCGTGATGCTGCCCGGCTTGGCCAGTACCTGGCCACGCTCAACGTCGTCACGCTTGGTGCCACGCAGCAGCGCGCCGATGTTCTCACCCGCACGACCCTCGTCGAGCATCTTGCGGAACATCTCAACACCGGTGCAAACGGTCTTCTGCGTCTCGCGCAGACCCACAATCTCCACCTCGGAGCCGGTCTTGACCACACCGCGCTCAACACGGCCGGTGACAACGGTACCGCGACCGGAGATCGAGAACACGTCCTCGATCGGCATCAGGAACGGCTGATCGATGGCGCGCTCGGGCTCGGGAATGTGCGCGTCCATTTCCTTGATCAGGTTCGCCACCGCGGTGGTGCCGTAGCCGTTGTCGTCCTTGCCTTCCATCGCCATCAGCGCGGAGCCGGTTACGATCGGCGTGTCGTCGCCCGGGAAGTCGTACTCGTTCAGCAGCTCCCGCACTTCCATCTCAACCAGCTCGAGCAGCTCCTCGTCGTCGACCATGTCGGCCTTGTTGAGGAACACCACGATGTGCGGCACGCCAACCTGGCGTGACAGCAGGATGTGCTCACGCGTCTGCGGCATCGGGCCGTCAGCGGCGGAGACCACCAGAATCGCGCCGTCCATCTGCGCCGCGCCCGTGATCATGTTCTTCACATAGTCAGCGTGGCCGGGGCAGTCAACGTGCGCGTAGTGACGGCTCTCGGAACCGTACTCCACGTGCGAGGTCGCGATCGTGATACCGCGGTTCTTCTCTTCCGGCGCGTTGTCGATCTGGTCAAACGCACGCGCCTCACCGCCGAACACTTCCGCACTCACGCGCGTCAGCGCCGCCGTCAGCGTCGTCTTGCCGTGGTCCACGTGACCAATGGTGCCCACGTTGATGTGCGGCTTATCTCTTTCGAATTTTTCCTTAGACACGATTCACCTCTTCGCTCTGTTCTGTCGTTTCAATCAGTTCTTGTTCATGATCTCTTGCGCGATGCTGGTCGGCGCTTCCCCGTAATTGTGGAACTCCATCACGTAAGAGGCGCGCCCCTGGGTCGCGGAACGCAGGTCCGTCGCATAGCCGAACATCTCGGAAAGCGGTACCTCGGCGCGGATCACCTTACCTGCCGGAGTATCCTCCATGCCCTGGACCAGACCACGGCGACGGTTCAGGTCGCCTACAACGTCCCCCATGAACTCCTCGGGCGTCACAACCTCAACTTTCATAATGGGCTCAAGCAGCGCGGGTGATGCATCCAGTGCACCCTGCTTCATCGCCATGGAACCGGCGACCTTGAACGCCATCTCGTTGGAGTCCACATCGTGATACGAGCCATCAAACAGGGTCGCCTTGACACCGAGGATGGGGTAGCCGGCGAGAACACCGGTCTGCATCTGCTGCTCGATACCCTGCTGCACGGCGGGAACGTATTCCTTGGGAACCACACCACCAACGATCTTGTTCTCAAACAGGAACGTGGGGGAATCCTCGTCATCCAGAGGCAGCGGCTCCAGCTTGATCCAGACGTGGCCATACTGACCGCGACCACCGGACTGGCGGACGAACTTGCCTTCCACCTCGACCGGCTTGCGGATGCACTCACGGTAGGCCACCTGCGGCTTACCGATGTTCGCCTCGACCTTGAACTCGCGCTTGAGGCGGTCGACGATTACGTCGAGATGGAGCTCGCCCATGCCGGAGATGATGGTCTGACCGGACTCCTCGTCGGTATAGACGCGGAAAGACGGATCCTCCTGAGCCAGCTTGCCCAGAGCCGTCCCCATCTTCTCCTGTTCAGCCTTGGACTTGGGCTCAACCGCAACCGAGATAACCGGCTCCGGGAACTCCATGCGCTCAAGTTCGATCTTGTGCTTCTCATCGCACAGCGTGTCACCAGTGGTGATGTTCTTGAGGCCAATGGCAGCCGCAATATCACCGGAGAACACTTCCTTGATCTCTTCGCGGTCATTGGCGTGCATCTGGACCATCCGGCCCACACGCTCTTTCTTCTGCTTGCTGGCGTTGTAGATGGCAGTGCCGGTTTCCAGCTTGCCGGAGTAGACACGGAAGAACGTCAGCGTGCCCATGAACGGGTCGGTCGCGATCTTGAACGCCAGTGCCGCAAACGGCGCATCGTCGTCGGCCGAACGCGTTTCCTCTGTGCCGTCGTCATCGACCACGCCGGTAATCGCCCTGACCTCATCCGGTGCCGGCAGGAATTCCAGAACGTTGTCGAGCAGCGCCTGGATGCCCTTGTTCTTAAATGCCGAACCGCAGGTCGCAAGCACGATGTCATTCTCGAGACAGCGCGTACGCAGACCCTTCTTGATCTCGTCATCGCTGAGCTCACCCTTCTCGAGATAGGTCTCCATGAGCTCTTCATTGGCCTCGGCAGCCGCCTCAACCATGGCCTCACGCGCGGCCTCTGCTTCTTCCTTGAGCTCGTTCGGGATCTCGGTCTGCTCGTAGGTCATCCCCTGGTCGGCTTCATTCCAGTAGATCGCCTTCATCCGCATGAGGTCGATCACGCCCTGGAAGTTGTCCTCGGCGCCGATCGGCAGCTGAATCGGTACTGTACTGGAACCCAGCCGCTCGCGGATCTGATCCACGACGCGGGAGAAGTTCGCACCGGCACGGTCCATCTTGTTGACGAAGACCAGCCGCGGGACGTGATACTTATCCGCCTGGCGCCAGACCGTCTCGGACTGGGGCTCGACGCCGGAGGTGCCACAGAAGACCACCACAGCACCGTCGAGCACCCGAAGGGAACGCTCCACCTCGATGGTGAAATCAACGTGCCCGGGGGTATCGATGATGTTGATCCGGTGCTCATTATACTGCTGGTCCATACCACGCCAGAAGGCGGTTACGGCCGCAGAGGTAATGGTAATCCCGCGTTCCTGCTCCTGGGACATCCAGTCGGTTGTGGATGCACCGTCGTGCGTCTCACCCATCTTGTGGCTGCGACCGGTGTAATACAGGATCCGCTCGGTTGCGGTTGTCTTACCGGCGTCCACGTGGGCGCAGATGCCGATATTGCGGTAACTTTTGATCGGTGTTTTACGTGCCACGTCAGATACCTCGGTCGATTAGAAGCGGTAATGGGAGAAGGCTTTGTTGGCCTCGGCCATACGGTGCACGTCTTCCCGTTTCTTGACCGCCGCACCCTTGCTGCCGGCCGCATCAAGGATTTCGCCCGCGAGGCGCTGAACCATGGACTTTTCGCCCCGCTTCCGGGAGAAATCCACCAGCCAGCGCATGGCCAGCGCCACCTGGCGTGACGGCCTTACCTCAACCGGAACCTGGTAGGTCGCACCACCAACACGGCGGGATTTCACCTCGACCATGGGCTGGATATTCTCCAGGGCGGTCTCGAAAACTTCGAGCGGCTCCTGGTTGGTCTTTTCCGCAACAATGTCCAGCGCGCCGTACACAATACGCTCGGCGACCGCTTTCTTGCCATGTTCCATCACATGGTTGATGAACTTGGCCAGTCGTTCACTGTTGAACTTCGGATCCGGGATGATCTCCCGCTTCGTTGCAATGCGTCTTCTTGGCATCGATAAGCCCTCAGGTAAAAGTTGTCAGGTCTTCAGGTTGCTCCGGAATGATGCGCCCACTGACGCCACCCGGCCTTACTCTTATCGGCACCGACGATCCGTAGCGACCGACTGCCGGCGATAAAAGAAAGCCTGCTGAATCACTGTTGTTGAAACCGAAATCCCGATCAGGACTTCGGACGCTTGGTACCGTACTTGGAACGGCCCTGGCGACGATCCTGTACACCCTGGGTGTCAAGCGTGCCTCGCACGGTGTGATAGCGCACACCCGGCAGGTCCTTGACCCGGCCACCACGAATCAGGACCACACTGTGCTCCTGCAGGTTGTGGCCTTCACCGCCGATGTAGGATGCCACCTCGTAGCCGTTCGTCAGCCGCACACGACAGACCTTACGAAGGGCCGAGTTCGGCTTCTTCGGGGTCGTGGTGTAGACACGGGTACAGACGCCACGACGCTGCGGGCAGGCCTGCAACGCCGGTACGTCGGTTTTCGCAGCCCGGCGCTTACGCGGCTTTCGAACCAACTGGTTAATGGTTGCCATCTAGACTAACTCCGGTTTTCAGACGGTTTTCGCCCTGTCTGGGCGGTTCAGCGAGGGCCGCAAGTTTAAGTGCGAGCCCTCTTCCAGTCAAGATAACTGGTTACTTATTGAGCTCTGCACTCAGTGCCTCGACAACATCGTCGGCGCTGACCTGCTGCTCTGCCTCCTCGCGGCGACGGCGGCGCTCCTCGTGGTACGCCAGACCGGTACCCGCCGGGATCAGGCGACCGACCACAACGTTCTCCTTGAGACCGCGCAGGTAGTCGCGCTTGCCGGTAACCGCACCTTCGGTCAGTACCCGCGTCGTCTCCTGGAAGGACGCCGCGGAAATGAAGGAGTCGGTTGCCAGCGAAGCCTTGGTGATGCCCAGCAGTTCACGCTGGAACTTCGCCGGCATCTTGCCTTCGGCTTCCATCCGCTCGTTCTCTTCCATCACATGGGTGTACTCAACCTGGTCACCGGCGATGAAACGGGTGTCACCGGAATCCTGGATCTCAACCTTGCGCAGCATCTGCCGGCAGATCACCTCGATGTGCTTGTCGTTCAGGCCCACGCCCTGCAGACGGTACACATCCTGGATCTCGTTGGTGATGTACTTCGCCAGCTCGGTGATCCCCAGCAGCCGCAGGATGTCGTGCGGGTTGGACGGACCATCGGAGATGACCTCGCCCTGCTCCACGGTTTCACCCTCAAAGACGTTCAGCTGACGCCACTTCGGAATCAGCGTTTCGTAGGGGTCGCCGTCCTTCGGTGTGATGACCAGGCGCTTCTTGCCCTTGGTTTCCTTGCCGAAGGAAACAACACCACTGACCTCGGCCAAAATAGCCGGATCCTTGGGTTTGCGTGCTTCGAACAGGTCCGCGACCCGCGGCAGACCACCGGTGATGTCGCGTGTGCCGGTGGTTTCCTGCGGAATCCGGGCAATGACGTCGCCCATTTCCATGGTATCCCCTTCGCGCAGCGTTACCAGCGCGTTGGCCGGCAGCGAATAATGCGCCGGCGAACCACCCGCCAGGGTGACCGGCTCACCGTTGCCGTCTACCACTTCAACAGCCGGCCGCAGATCCTTACCGGAGGCCGGCCGATCGTTGGGATCCATCACCTCGATGGTCGACAGCCCGGTGAGCTCATCAGTCTGGGTGCGGACCGTGATGTTTTCTTCAATGTTGAGCAGGCGCACTTTGCCCTCTGCTTCGGCGATAACGGGGTGCGTGTGGGGATCCCACTTCGCCGCCACTGTACCGGCTTCCACCTCTGCCCCTTCGCTCACCTCAAGGACAGCGCCATAGGGCAGCTTGTACCACTCACGTTCACGCCCGTGTTCGTCCGCAATCGCCAGCGCGGAGGAACGGGTAACCACCACCTGGGTGCCGTCACTCTTCTCGATGGACTTCAGGTTGTGCAGACGGACCTTGCCACCGTGCTTGACCTGAATGTTGTCCGTAGCGGAAGCCCGACTTGCCGCACCACCGATATGGAAGGTACGCATCGTCAGCTGGGTACCCGGCTCGCCGATCGACTGGGCGCCCATGACGCCAACGGCTTCGCCCACGTTGACCTGATGCCCGCGCGCCAGATCGCGACCGTAGCACTTCGAGCAGATGCCATAACGCGTGTGACAGGTGATCGCCGAGCGGACCCATACCTCGTCCACGCCAGCACGCTCAACCTTGTCGACCAGCTTCTCGTCCAGCAGGGTACCGGACTCGACCACCGGGTTCTTCTTATCACCCGGGGTGAATACGTCCTTCGCGGTCACACGACCAAGGACCCGGTCGCCCAGCGGTACGACCACGTCACCGCCTTCAACCAGCGGCGTCATCAGGATGCCGTCATCCGTATCGCAATCTTCCTCGGTCACGACCAGATCCTGGGAGACATCCACCAGACGGCGCGTCAGGTAACCGGAGTTGGCTGTTTTCAGGGCCGTATCCGCCAGACCCTTACGTGCACCGTGGGTCGAAATGAAGTACTGCAGTACGTTCAGACCCTCACGGAAGTTAGCCGTGATGGGAGTCTCGATGATCGAACCATCCGGCTTGGCCATCAGACCGCGCATACCGGAAAGCTGCCGGATCTGCGCAGGAGAGCCACGGGCGCCCGAGTCGGCCATGATGTAGACCGAGTTGAACGACTCCTGGGTCAGCTCCTCGCCGTTCTCATCCTTCGCCACTTCGCCCTCAGGCGTGATGACCTGCTCCTTGCTCAGGCGGTCCATCATGGCGTTTGAGACCTGGTCGTTGGCCCGGGCCCAGATGTCGATCACCTTGTTGTACTTCTCGCCCTGAGTCAGGAGACCGGAAGCGAACTGCTGCTCGATCTCCATGACCTCGGATTCGGCTTCCTCAATCAGCGTGTACTTTTCGTCAGGGACCTCAAAGTCGTTCACGCCGATGGAGCAGCCGGAGACGGTGGAATAGTGGAAACCGGTGTACATCAGCTGGTCGGCAAAGACCACCGTTTCCTTAAGGCCTACTTCGCGGTAACAGGCGTTGATCAGCTTCGAGATCTGCTTCTTGGCCATGGCCTGATTGACCAGGCTGAACGGCAGCCCCTCCGGCGTGATGTTGTACAGCATCGCCCGACCCACAGTGGTGTCCTGAATGCTGGTCTGTACGTGACGCTCACCGGTCTCGTCATCGAGATCAACCTCGGTGACACGCACGCGGACCTTCGCCTGCAGATCCACCTCACCGGCGCCAAAGGCGCGCTCGACCTCGTCGAGGTCACCGAAGATGCGACCTTCACCCGCGGCACGGAGACGCTCGCGCGTCATGTAGTACAGGCCCAGAACCACGTCCTGGGAAGGCACGATGATGGGCTCGCCGTTGGCCGGCGACAGCACGTTATTGGTGGACATCATCAGTGCCCGCGCCTCAAGCTGGGATTCCAGCGTCAGCGGCAGGTGAACCGCCATCTGGTCACCGTCAAAGTCCGCGTTATAGGGCGCGCAGACCAGCGGGTGAAGCTGGATGGCCTTGCCTTCGATGAGCACCGGCTCAAACGCCTGGATGCCCAGACGGTGAAGCGTCGGCGCCCGGTTCAGCAGGACTGGGTGCTCCCGGATGACCTCTTCCAGAATGTCCCAGACCAGGCCTTCCTCACGCTCAACCATCTTCTTGGCCGCCTTGATGGTGGTGGCGTGGCCGCGATGCTCGAGCTTGGAGAAGATGAACGGCTTGAACAGCTCCAGCGCCATCTTCTTCGGGATACCGCACTGGTGGAGCTTGAGGTACGGACCGACCACGATCACGGAACGACCGGAGTAGTCCACACGCTTGCCCAGCAGGTTCTGGCGGAAACGGCCCTGCTTGCCCTTGATCATGTCCGCGAGGGACTTGAGCGGGCGCTTGTTGGAACCGGTAATGGCCCGGCCACGACGGCCGTTGTCCAGCAGCGCGTCCACGGACTCCTGCAGCATCCGCTTCTCGTTGCGCACGATGATATCCGGCGCATTGAGCTCAAGCAGACGCTTGAGGCGGTTGTTACGGTTGATCACCCGGCGATAGAGATCGTTCAGGTCGGAGGTGGCAAAGCGGCCGCCATCCAGCGGAACCAACGGACGCAGGTCCGGCGGCAGCACCGGCAGCACTTCCATGATCATCCACTGCGGGTTGTTCCCGGAGTAGTAGAACGCCTCCATCAGCTTCAGGCGCTTTGAGAGCTTCTTGATCTTGGTCTCGGAAGCCGTCTGCGGAATATCTTCGCGCAGCTTCTCGATTTCCTCACCGAGATTGATGTCGCCCAGCAACTCCTTCACCGCTTCCGCGCCCATGCGGGCATCGAACTCGTCACCGAATTCCTCGAGCGCCTCGTAGTACTGCTCGTCGTTGAGCAACTGGCCACGCTCCAGGGTGGTCATGCCCGGCTCGATGACGATGAAGGATTCGAAGTACAGCACGCGCTCAATATCGCGCAGGGTCATATCCAGCAGGAGACCAATGCGCGACGGCAGGGACTTCAGGAACCAGATGTGAGCCACCGGGCTCGCCAGCTCGATATGGCCCATGCGTTCACGGCGAACGCTTGCCAGGGCAACCTCGACACCGCACTTCTCACAGATTACACCACGATGCTTGAGGCGCTTGTACTTGCCGCACAGGCACTCGTAGTCCTTGACCGGCCCGAAGATCTTGGCACAGAACAGGCCGTCGCGTTCCGGCTTGAAGGTCCGGTAGTTGATCGTTTCCGGTTTCTTGACTTCCCCAAAGGACCAGGAACGGATCATTTCCGGAGAAGCGAGGCCAATCCGGATGGAATCAAATTCCTGTTTCTGATTCTGGTTCTTCAGCAGGTTGAGCAGGTCTTTCATAATATTGGCTCCGGAGCGTTAATCACTGGCGGTGGCGCTGTGCCACCGCCGTCGCTGCCAAACAGGTTTCGGGTCAGTCCGTCTCGAGATCGATATCGAGGCCGAGCGACCGGATTTCCTTGACCAGAACATTGAAGGATTCGGGCATGCCCGGCTCCATACGATGGTCACCATCGACAATGTTCTTGTACATCTTGGTGCGGCCGTTCACGTCGTCGGACTTCACGGTCAGCATTTCCTGCAGGGTGTAGGCGGCGCCATAGGCTTCCAGGGCCCAGACCTCCATCTCCCCGAAGCGCTGGCCACCGAACTGCGCCTTACCGCCCAGCGGCTGCTGGGTCACCAGACTGTAGGAACCGGTCGCACGGGCGTGCATCTTGTCCTCAACCAGATGGTTGAGCTTGAGCATGTACATGTAGCCCACGGTCACCGGCCGGTCGAAGCCGTCACCGGTGCGGCCATCGAACAGCTTGATCTGGCCGCTGGTATCCATGTCCGCGAGCTCAAGCATCTTCTTGATCTCGGCCTCGTTGGCACCGTCAAACACCGCTGTACCCATTGGTACGCCACCACGCAGGTTGTTGGCCATGGTGATGATCTCGTCGTCACTCAATTCATCGAGCTTGACTTCCGGTGTGTCGGTACCGTTATAGACCTCGTCGAGGAACTTCCGGATCTCGCCCACTTTCTTCTGCTGCTCGAGCATGGTGTTGATCTTGTCACCCAGCCCGCGCGCAGCCGCGCCCAGATGGGTCTCAAGCACCTGCCCGACGTTCATCCGGGAGGGCACACCCAGCGGGTTCAGAACCACATCCACCGGCTCGCCCTGCTCATCGAAGGGCATGTCCTCAGTCGGCATGATCGCGGAGATCACACCCTTGTTACCGTGGCGGCCGGCCATCTTGTCACCCGCCTGGATGCGACTCTTGACCGCCATATAGACCTTCACGATCTTGAGTACGCCCGGGGCCAGGTCGTCACCCTGCTGGATCTTCTCCTTCTTGACCTCAAAGCGCTGCTCCTGATCCTGGCGCCGCTCTTCAAGCTGTTCCTGGGCGCGTTCCAGCAGGTCATTCAGGGAATCGTCCTGCATGCGCAGCTTGAACCAATCGTCGGAACTGAGCTGGCTGAGGTAATCCGCGCTCAGGATGTCCCCTTTCTTCACACCCGGGCCGGTGATGGCTGTCTGTCCCTCCAGTGCACTGGTCAGACGCTCAAACGTGGCCGTCTCAACGATGCGATACTCTTCCTTCAGGTCCTTCCGGAAGGCATTCAGCTCATCCTGCTCGATGGACAGAGCACGCTGGTCCTTCTCGACACCGTCGCGGGTAAAGACCTGGACGTCAATCACGGTACCGCGCTTGCCGGTGGGCATCCGCAGCGAGGTGTCCTTCACGTCGGATGCCTTCTCGCCAAAGATGGCGCGCAGGAGCTTTTCCTCCGGTGTGAGCTGCGTCTCGCCCTTGGGCGTGACCTTGCCGACCAGGATATCGCCAGCATCCACTTCGGCACCGATGTATACGATGCCGGATTCGTCCAGCTTGGACAGCGCCTGCTCACCCACGTTCGGAATATCCGCGCTGATCTCCTCGGAGCCCAGCTTGGTATCGCGGGCTACACAGGTAAGCTCCTGGATGTGGATGGTGGTCAGGCGGTCTTCCTGAGCCACGCGCTCGGAAATGAGGATGGAGTCCTCGAAGTTGTAGCCGTTCCACGGCATGAAGGCGATGCGCATGTTCTGGCCCAGTGCCAGCTCGCCCAGATCCACGGACGGACCATCGGCCAGCGTATCGCCACGTTCAACCTCATCACCACGGTTCACAATGGGCCGCTGGTTGCTGCAGGTGTTCTGGTTCGAACGGGTGTACTTCACCAGGTTGTAGATATCAACGCCCGCGTCACCGGCACTGGTCTCGTCGTCGCGAACACGGACCACGACACGGGAAGCGTCGACGCTTTCGATCACGCCACCACGCTCAGCCGTCACACAGACACCGGAGTCTTTCGCCACGGTGCGTTCCATGCCGGTGCCCACAAGCGGCTTATCCGCGCGCAGGGTGGGAACCGCCTGACGCTGCATGTTCGACCCCATCAGGGCGCGGTTGGCGTCGTCATGCTCCAGGAACGGAATCATCGCGGCGGCAACGGACACAACCTGCCGCGGAGAGACGTCCATGAAGTTGACCTTCTCCGGCGGCATGACGGTGAATTCATTCTTATGCCGCACCGTAACCAGCTCATCGGAGAGCTTGCCGCTGTCATCCAGCTTGGCGCTGGCCTGGGCGATGATGTAATTGCTCTCCTCGATCGCGGACAGATACACGATCTCGTCCGTCACCTGGCCGTCGATAACCTTGCGGTACGGGCTTTCCAGGAAGCCGTACTTGTTGGTCTGGGTATAGGTGGCCAGCGAATTGATCAGACCGATGTTCGGGCCTTCCGGTGTCTCGATCGGGCAGACACGGCCATAGTGGGTCGGGTGTACGTCCCGGACCTCAAAGCCGGCCCGCTCACGGGTGAGACCACCCGGGCCAAGTGCCGAAACGCGGCGCTTGTGAGTCACCTCGGACAGCGGGTTGTTCTGGTCCATGAACTGCGACAGCTGGCTGGAGCCGAAGAACTCCTTGATTGCCGCCCCCACCGGCTTGGCATTGATCAGGTCCTGGGGCATCAGGCCTTCGCTTTCGGCCAGGCTCAGGCGTTCGCGCACCGCGCGCTCGACCCGCACCAGGCCAACACGGAACTGGTTCTCGGCCATCTCACCGACACAGCGGATGCGGCGGTTGCCCAGGTTGTCGATGTCGTCCGTTTCACCCTTACCGTTACGGATGTCCACGAGCGTGCGCAGCACATCCACAATATCCTGCTCGTCCAGAACACCGGAGCCTTCCAGCTCCTCGCGTCCAAGACGGCGGTTGAGCTTCATCCGGCCAACGGCAGAGAGATCATAGCGCTCTTCAGAGAAGAACAGGTTGTTGAACAGCGTCTCAGCGGATTCCTTCGTCGGCGGCTCACCCGGACGCATCATCCGATAGATCTCGACCAGCGCTTCCAGCTGGTTGCGCGAGGGGTCAATCCGCAGCGTATCGGAAATGAACGGTCCGCAGTCGAGGTCGTTGGTGTAGATGGTGTCGACTGTCTGGATGCCCGCTTCCTCAAGCTTTTCCAGGTGGTCCTCGGTGAGTTCGGTGTTGCACTCAACAATCACCTCACCGGTGCTCTCATCCACCATGTCCCTTGCAACCACACGACCGTGGAGATAGGAACGCGGAACCTCAAGCTCGGTAACCCCCGCCTTCTCGAGCTGGCGGATGTGGCGCGCGGTAATCCGGCGGCCACTCTCAACAATGACACTGCCTTCCTGGTCCATGATGTCGAACGTGGCAATGTCACCACGCAGCCGGCTGGGCACGAGCTCAAGCCGGCAGGATTCCTTGCCGAGCGTGAAGCGGCTGTTGTCGAAGAACAGCTCCAGAATCTGCTCGGAAGTATATCCCAGCGCGCGCAGCAGAATGGTGGCCGGAAGCTTACGCCGGCGGTCGATGCGCACGAACACGGAATCCCTGGGATCAAACTCGAAATCCAGCCAGGAACCACGATAGGGAATCACCCGGGCGGAATAGAGAAGCTTGCCGGAGGAGTGGGTCTTGCCCTTGTCGTGATCAAAGAACACACCGGGCGAACGATGAAGCTGGGAGACAATCACCCGCTCAGTGCCGTTGACCACGAAGGTGCCGTTTTCAGTCATCAGGGGCATTTCGCCCATGTAGACTTCCTGTTCCTTGATGTCCTTCACGGCCTTGTTGGACGATTCCTTGTCATAGATGACCAGGCGCACTTTCACGCGAAGCGGTGCCGCGTAGGTCACCCCCCGAAGCTGACATTCCTTGACGTCAAATGCCGGCTCGCCGAGCCGATAGCTGACATACTCCAGTGCTGCATTCCCCGAGTAGCTGGTAATCGGGAAAACGGACTGAAACGCGGCATGCAAGCCCGTGTTCTTGCGATTATCCGCGTCGGATTCAAGTTGCAGAAAGTCCCGGTAGGAGTCGATCTGCGTTGCAAGCAGAAACGGAACATCCATGACGGACGGCAACTTGCCAAACTCTTTGCGGATTCGCTTTTTCTCGGTGTAGGAGTAAGTCATCTGCATTCCCCAGCTTCGGACTCAATAACTGGTGTACCCGGCCTGCGAACAGTCAACCGGGATGGGTCCCGGGTCGGGCCCGGGCACCCGGATCCTGGATCCGGGTGACCTGCATATAACGCGAAAAGGCCGGCGGCATACGCCACCAGCCAATTCGCGGTTCAGCGCTCTGGACGGCTATGGAAGCCGTTATTTGAGCTCAACAGTGGCGCCTGCTTCCTCAAGCTTCGCCTTGGCGTCGTCCGCCTCTTCCTTGCTGGCGCCTTCCTTGACGTTGCCCGGTGCGCCGTCAACCAGAGCTTTCGCTTCTTTCAGGCCGAGACCTGTCAGTTCGCGAACAACCTTGATCACGTTGACCTTCTTCTCACCGCCAGACGTCAGGACGATGTCGAATTCGGTCTGCTCTTCCGCAGCACCGCCTTCGTCACCACCACCAGCCGCAGCCGGAGCTGCTGCAACAGCAGCCTGAGCGGAAACGCCGAATTTCTCTTCCATCGCTTCCACGAGCTCAACTACTTCCATGACGCTCATTTCAGCGATTGCATTAAGGATATCGTCTTTAGACAGAGCCATGACTATTCTCCAGATTCAAAAATGATAAAAAACCAATCAGGCTGCTTCTTTCTTCTGGTCACGAACTGCAGCTACCGCGCGGGTAACCTTGGACGGAACCTCGTTGAAGGTCCGTGCCAGCTTGGTGATCGGAGCCTGGATTGTGCCCGCCAGCTGCGACAGCGCTTCGTCACGCGTCGGAAGCTTGGCCAGACGATCAATCTGCTCGCCACCCAGCAGCTCGCCACCTACGGCCAGTGCCTTGATTTCAAAGTTGTCGTTTTCCTTGGAAAAATCCTTGAGCAGGCGCGCAGCCGCACCCGGATCCTCCATGGAAAATGCAAACAGGGTCGGGCCGGCGAGGACCTCGCTCACGCACTCAAAGTCGGTTCCCTGGACAGCACGCTTGGCGAGTGTGTTACGAACCACCCGCAGATAAACATTCTGTTCACGGGCCTTGGCGCGCAATGCGGTCATATCGCCGGAGTCCACACCCCGGTAGTCCGCAAGGACAACAGACAAAGCACCACTGGCAGCCTCGTTGACTTCGGCGACAATCGCCTTTTTGCCTTCGAGTTGGATTGCCACTGGTTTTACTCCTCAGGTTGTGCCGGCAGAACCGGCGATCAACTCACGCCCCTGAGGGCGCCCTTACGGTGTCTTTGTTCGGAGAGAACGTCTTACACCGTCTGCGCAGGCATTGCTTTAACCCCTGTACCGGATGGCTTCGGGGACCTGCGGTCTTTGACAGCCCGGCTCACGCCCAGACTACAAAGCTTGCTGCGGGCACCGCTTACGGCGCCCGGTATTCTGCAACCTGTCAGATGGACAGTGTTGACTGATCAATGGTAAGCCCTGGCCCCATAGTGGAGGACAGCGTCACCTTCTTGAGATAGATACCCTTGGCCGTGGAGGGCTTGAGCTTCTTCAGATCGCCCAGCAGCGCTTCCACGTTTTCGCGGATCGCCTGCGCATCGAAGCCGACGTTGCCAACGCCGCAGTGCACAATACCCTTCTTGTCGGTCCGGAACCGGACCTGACCGGCCTTGGCGTTGCCAACAGCGGTCTCCACGTCGGCGGTCACCGTGCCGACCTTGGGGTTCGGCATCAGACCGCGCGGACCCAGGATCTGACCCAGCTGACCGACAACGCGCATAGCGTCCGGCGTGGCGATGACCACGTCAAAGTTCAGGTCGCCGCCCTTGATCTGTTCCGCCAGATCATCCATGCCGACCACATCGGCACCGGCTTCAGTCGCCTTGTCCGCGTTATCGCCCTGGGCGAAAACGGCAATCCGCACGCTCTTGCCCGTGCCATTGGGGAGAACAGTGGAACCACGCACCACCTGGTCGGATTTCCGGGCATCAACGCCCAGATTCACAGCCAGATCCACGGATTCCTGGAAATTCGTATACTGATCAAGGTCCTTCAGGATATCGACCGCCTCATCCACGCTGTAGGCGCGGGTACGATCAACCTTGTCGCGGATCAGCTTCTGGCGCTTGCTCAGTTTTGCCATCTCAGAGCCCCTCCACATTCAGGCCCATACTGCGTGCCGTGCCTGCAATGGTACGCACTGCAGCGTCCATATCAGCGGCCGTCAGATCAGGCTCTTTGGCTTTCACGATCTCTTCCAGCTGTTCCCGGGTCACCTTGCCCACCTTGTCGGTGTTGGGCTTGCCCGAGCCGGTAGAGATGCCTGCTGCCTTCTTGAGCAGCACCGGCGCCGGCGGCGTCTTGGTGACAAAGGTGAAGCTGCGGTCACTGTAGACCGTGATGACTACCGGTGTCGGCAGTCCGGGCTCCATGTCCTGCGTTTCGGCGTTGAATGCCTTGCAGAACTCCATGATGTTCAGGCCGTGCTGACCCAGAGCCGGACCCACGGGGGGACTCGGATTGGCCTTGCCCGCGGCGACCTGCAGCTTGATATAAGCTTCGATTTTCTTAGCCACGATAACCTCCTGATGGGTTCAAACGCCTTACTGGCTCCCCGTTGAGACAGAAAGGCACGTGGCACCTGAAAGGCCCACGTGCCCTTCTCCAGATGGCCTTCAGTCTTTCTCGACCTGGCCAAATTCCAGTTCGACCGGCGTGGACCGGCCGAAAATCAGAACCGCTACTTTGACACGGCTCTTGTCGTAGTCGACTTCCTCAACCACGCCATTAAAGTCCGCAAACGGACCCTCGATGACACGGACAATCTCGCCCGGCTCAAACAGGGTCTTGGGCTTGGGCTGCTCGGCACCGGTTTCGACACGCTGAAGAATGGCGTCTGCCTCCTTCTCGCTGATCGGTGCCGGCTTATCCGGTGTGCCGCCAATGAAACCCATAACCCTGGGAGTACTCTTGACCAGGTGCCAGGTCTCGTCGGTCATCTCCATCTGGACCAGCACGTACCCCGGATAGAACTTGCGCTCGCTCTTGCGTTTCTTGCCTTCACGCATTTCAACGACCTCTTCGGTGGGCACGAGAATCTCACCGAAAAGATCGTCCATGTTGTTGAGCTGCACCCGTTCCCTGAGGGACCGCATGACATGCTTTTCGAAGCCGGAATAGGCGTGAATCACGTACCAGCGTTTCGCCATGTGCCGCTCTCTGTTAACCGATCAAACTTGAGACAATCCACGCCACCAGAGAATCCATCCCCCACAGGATCAACGCCACCAGCAGCACAAAGCCAAGTACAATGGCCGTTGTCTGAAGGAGCTCCTGACGGGTCGGCCAGACCACCTTGCGGATCTCGACCTTGGCCTCTCTCATAACCCGGGCCAGCTGGCGCCCCTTTCCCGT
The DNA here is from genome assembly GCF_913056445.1 of uncultured Halovibrio sp. Taxonomy (NCBI): domain Bacteria; kingdom Pseudomonadati; phylum Pseudomonadota; class Gammaproteobacteria; order Oceanospirillales; family Halomonadaceae; genus Halovibrio; species uncultured Halovibrio sp. The sequence goes on along the minus strand of NZ_CAJXMA010000031.1, from coordinate 8,024 downwards.
CTGCAGCGCAACAGCGCCGGCAACAAGCGCCAGCGCCACCAGCGCCAGTGTACGGTAAAGAAGGGACTCGCCCCCGTAGTAATGGTTGCCGGCTACACCTGCCGCCACCAAAGCAACAACGACGACCCACTTTGCGGTGTCAAAGCGGGTCGTCGCCTCTCTGGAACTGGATTCCATAGGGTTCAACTTTGTGGGTGCCGAAATAAATGGCAGGCCAGGAGGGGATCGAACCCCCAACCTGCGGTTTTGGAGACCGCTGCTCTGCCAATTGAGCTACTGGCCTGCACCGAAACTTTGTATTACTCGATAATCTTGGTCACCACGCCTGCGCCGACAGTCCGGCCGCCTTCGCGTACCGCAAAGCGCAGCCCGTCTTCCATCGCGATCGGCGCGATCAGCGTGGCTACCAGCTTCACGTTATCACCCGGCATCACCATCTCGACGCCTTCCGGCAGTTCGCAGGTGCCGGTCACGTCCGTGGTCCGGAAGTAGAACTGCGGGCGATAGCCGGTGAAGAACGGCGTATGACGACCACCCTCGTCCTTGCTCAGGACGTAGATCTCGCCCTCGAACTTGGTGTGAGGCGTGATGCTGCCCGGCTTGGCCAGTACCTGGCCACGCTCAACGTCGTCACGCTTGGTGCCACGCAGCAGCGCGCCGATGTTCTCACCCGCACGACCCTCGTCGAGCATCTTGCGGAACATCTCAACACCGGTGCAAACGGTCTTCTGCGTCTCGCGCAGACCCACAATCTCCACCTCGGAGCCGGTCTTGACCACACCGCGCTCAACACGGCCGGTGACAACGGTACCGCGACCGGAGATCGAGAACACGTCCTCGATCGGCATCAGGAACGGCTGATCGATGGCGCGCTCGGGCTCGGGAATGTGCGCGTCCATTTCCTTGATCAGGTTCGCCACCGCGGTGGTGCCGTAGCCGTTGTCGTCCTTGCCTTCCATCGCCATCAGCGCGGAGCCGGTTACGATCGGCGTGTCGTCGCCCGGGAAGTCGTACTCGTTCAGCAGCTCCCGCACTTCCATCTCAACCAGCTCGAGCAGCTCCTCGTCGTCGACCATGTCGGCCTTGTTGAGGAACACCACGATGTGCGGCACGCCAACCTGGCGTGACAGCAGGATGTGCTCACGCGTCTGCGGCATCGGGCCGTCAGCGGCGGAGACCACCAGAATCGCGCCGTCCATCTGCGCCGCGCCCGTGATCATGTTCTTCACATAGTCAGCGTGGCCGGGGCAGTCAACGTGCGCGTAGTGACGGCTCTCGGAACCGTACTCCACGTGCGAGGTCGCGATCGTGATACCGCGGTTCTTCTCTTCCGGCGCGTTGTCGATCTGGTCAAACGCACGCGCCTCACCGCCGAACACTTCCGCACTCACGCGCGTCAGCGCCGCCGTCAGCGTCGTCTTGCCGTGGTCCACGTGACCAATGGTGCCCACGTTGATGTGCGGCTTATCTCTTTCGAATTTTTCCTTAGACACTTGACCTATCTCCCGCGCCGTTGCCTTTCTTCGTTATGTTACAGCCAGCCTTCAGCCTTAGAACTGGAGCTCATGGGCGGACTTGAACCGCCGACCTCACCCTTACCAAGGGTGTGCTCTACCACTGAGCTACATGAGCCCTCGACAACCTGGAGCGGGTGGCGGGAATCGAACCCGCGTCATCAGCTTGGAAGGCTGAGGTAATAGCCACTATACGACACCCGCAAAATATGGTGGAGGGGGCAGGATTCGAACCTGCGAAGCTCTCGCGTCAGATTTACAGTCTGATCCCTTTGACCACTCGGGAACCCCTCCGTCTCGCAGCCGACCCGCAGGCCTTCTGCTTAAAAACGGTGCTGATCTGGAGCTGGTGGAGGGAATCGAACCCCCGACCTACTGATTACAAGTCAGTTGCTCTGCCTGCTGAGCTACACCAGCTGTGTATCGCCAATCAGCGAGGGCAGTATCCTAAGGATTTTGCGGCGGCTTTGCAACACCCTCTTCTGCTTCAATGGTCCGGATCGGTTCCACCCTTGGTATATTGGCCTTGGGCACATTACCCGACTCCGGTGCTGGCAGGCGTGCGGCCAGCAGAAAGACGGCCAGATTGGCGATAACGAGTACCCCGAAAAGAATCCGCACACCAGACTCCCGTGTTTCAGCGACTGCCCCTGGCTTCAGCCATGACCGCATCCATGCCCAGGAACACCAGGTCCGGCTCTACAACCTGCTCCGTCGGCAAACCCGACGCTGCAGCCGCAGCATCACCACCTGTCACGATCATGGTGCCACGACCCTGCCAGTAATCAGCGCTTCGGGCCACCAGGGCCTGCATGAGCCAGGCTATGCCGTGATGAACACACTCGGATGTTGTTATGCCGGGCGCAGTGTCGGCACCGGCAACCGCTTCCGGGCGCACCCCCGAGGTTCCCGCGCCAAGCGACTGCGCCATGAGAGCCCCACCTGGAAGGATATAGCCACCCTGATGATTACCCGAAACGTCCACATGGTCAACGGTGATCGCCGTTCCGGCATCAAGAACCGTAATCGGTCCCTCCCAGGTACTGTACGCCCCAAGCATCGCCAGCCATCGATCAACCCCCATCTGGGCGGGATCATTATACGCATTGACCACACCACACTGACGGCGGGAAGCCGCAAACTCCATAACCCGCACGTGGTTGCCGGAAACCAGGTTGGCTTTCAGTTGATTGGCCCGGTCGCCGGCAACCGAGGCAAACTCCAGCCACGCCAGCCTGTCAGAGTCCACGCCCGCAATGCCGTCGGATCCGATCGTCTCCCATGGCTGATCACCCCGGGCGATGACCAAGCGGTCCATATCAAGACAGCGCCAGTGGACCCGGGAATTCCCCGCATCAACCTGCAGAATCAATCGGGACCTCCAGACTCACCTCTCCGGCATTCAGGAGTATCACTTCGCCATCCGCCGTCCGCAGCCGAAGTTGCCCGGATGCATCAATGCCATCACCGATGCCTCGACAATCCCTGCCCCTGACGGCCACCTGCCGGCCCCGTAACACATCATAGTGCGCCCACTCTGCGGGAACGGCCGGATCCGGCCCGAACCCGAGATCGGCCACCGAGGCCAGGATTCCCTCAATCAATGCAACAGCCAAACGGTTGCGCCCCCCCTCTGGCACCTGCCCCTCTTTGGCCAGGGATGTCCAGGGCTGGTCAATCGCGGTTTCCGATTCCGTCATATAGACATTCAGGCCCAGCCCGATCACGAGTCTGAGTTCATCCTGGGCCGATCCCTGAAGCTCCGTCAGAATGCCCGCCACCTTGCGGCCATTGAGCCAAAGATCATTGGGCCACTTGATCCCCAGTCCCTCTATACCAAGCCCCGCCAGTGCCCGGACCGCCCCGAGGCCCGCCCTTAGCGTTACGCCCTGGACCGCTGCGGGCCCAGCATCGGTTTCCACACCGACGCTGAGGTAGAGGTTGCGAGCGAAGGGACTGACCCACCCCCGCCCCCGGCGACCGCGCCCCTGTAACTGCTGCTCGGCGAGACACACGCGGGGAACCCCTGAATAACCGGAATGGCCCATGAGGAGTGTGTTCGTTGATTCAACGACTGGCTCCAGCGCCAGTTCGGGCTGAGGCTTCAGACCCGCCAGAGCCGGCTCGATCGACTCCCGGGACAGCAGATCCAGCGGTTCAGCCAGCCGATAGCCCTTGCCGCGGACGGACTCAACGTCCAGACCGATTTCCTCAAGCCCGCGCAGCTGTTTCCAGACAGCGGTCCGGGTCACACCCAGCCGCTCCGCAAGTTCAGTACCGGAATGGAGCTGGCCATCGGCCAGCAGGTGGATCAGAGGATAGGGATGCATGTGGTCTCCTTGCCTGATCCGGCTAAGGTAACCAACACAGCAGGGGAAAGGAACACCTCAGGGAATGGGTGTGGCGTTCAGGTTCGATTCCATATCCATGTTCTGGATGCTGACGCCCTGCAGCGCCGTCGCCGTGGAACTGTTGCCGCTGCCATCATTGTGGACAAGATTGACACGGCCGACATTGAGCTCCCTGAACCGTGTGTGGGTATTCACATGGAAGCTCGGTTGCAGTCCATCAGCGGAATCCGCCTCACGGACGTCGACCGACAACTCCGTCTGGACCCCGAAATCATTGTTGCCGGCACCCAGTCCATCGGACGTGTGTATGTTGTCGAGCACCAACTGCATCCCGGTTCCATTCTGGGGGTTGCCCTCCGCATCCGTGGTCCGGCCAGTCTCCCACAGGAAGCGGTTACGCTTATCGCCCACCGCCTCACTGAAGATGCTCGTAAGGGCCAGTTTGAGCCCTTCCTGCCCTTCCGGCCCCGTAATCACCATCTCACTGTCCTGACCGTAGCGCTGCCAGACGATGCGGCCGAAACTGGCGCCATCTTCCGCGCCGCCTACCCGCAGATTGCCCACATCCATGGTGCTCCATGCCTCTCCCTGCACGACACGAAGACCATTCTGAACGACTTCCAGCGTCATATCCCGGATGTGCCCCTCGTAAGACAGGTCGTCCGCCCAGACGCCCTGGCCAGACGCCTCGGTCAGGGACCCGATACGGCCATCCTCGATATAGAGGTTCGAGTTGATGGTGATCCCGTCGCCATTCGGACCGCCCGGAGTCAGCGTGTACTGCCCGTCCATATTGCCGAATTCAAAGGAACGGAAAACCCCGAGGGCACTCAGAAGCTCAGCTCCCGCCTGAACCTCGGCTCCCTCTGCCGAGCCCTCGGAGCCGACACGAATCCCATCCATGCGGTAGCCGCCGGAAATGCCATCAAAACCAACCCGAAGCCCTTTGTAGAACTGCGTGCCCCCCAGTGCCTCATTGCCCGTGACGTTGACAGTCACATCACCGCGCCCCCAGGACTGTATCCCGTCAAAAAGCACAGAACTGCCGTTGGTCGTCCAGGTCAGCCCCGCATCCGCAAGGCTCCATTCAGAGGCGAAGCGCATCCCCTCGTCGCCCGCATCCGGGTGACCTCCGGCCATCAGGTAGACCTGATTAGCGAAAGTCGCCCCATTGATGGTCTGGTTCTCGTAAAGCCAGCTGAAGTTCACGGAACCGACGCTGCGTCCGCCATCCCGGGTTCCGGCATCAACACCCAGCCGGATGTCATCAATGCTGAGATTGCCTTCCGCCCTGGAACTGTCCCCGTTCAGGGTAAAGGCCAGTCCCTGACGGCCCTCCTCCGTGAAATCCTCCCCTACTTCGATACGAAGGTCCTGGACACTGGAGGCCCCGGATATTCCCTGATAAAGCAGCCCATAACCGTTGGTGCTGTAAAGAAAGCTTGCGGTATTGAGCGTAGTATCTGCGCTAACCTGTATCCCTTCGGCCCCCTGGCGACCGCCACCACCACGAATCTCGAAATCCGTAATAAAATCGAAATCGGCTTCAAAAGACCCCATGCTGGCGAGCGCGCTCTGATCGCCTCGAATGTTGGTCGACTGTTCAGCGTAACGGACTGCTCCTATGGTGATATCCCCAACCGTCGGCGCCACGTACTGGATGGCCCCATCGATCACATCAAGCGTATGACCGGCCCCTTCCGGTGTTGAGATATTCATGGATACATCATCGAGAAACAACTGATGACCATTCGTGCGATAGCCGAAACGGCCATTACTCAACGCGTAATCGAAATTGAAGGTGTATCCATCAGCAGAGCCACCCGCACCACCAGGAGTAATGCGAAAGAAGCCATCCATATCACGATCCATCCAGAAGGCCCCCATGCTCCGGGCGCCACTGTCATCCAGCGAGACACCGCCCACAGACACACGCTCATCCTGTATATCCAGCCCGATCTCAAGGCTGCCATCGTTCAGCAGATCGAGTTCATAGTCCCTTCTCGCCCGACCTTCAGGATCGGAGGCAGACCCGACCCGAATGTCCTCCAGATGTATCCCGTTGTCATTGGTGAAATAGCTGAAACGATCCATGGAGGCCTTGTGGGCCATTTCGACGGTAACGCCCGCCTGCCCCTGGACACCGGCCAGTTCCGCATCGTTCATGGCTTCCATGGCACACACCTGGCCCGTTGCCGCGTAGAGCGCCATCCCTGCTGCAGAAAACCAGCGATGGAGTACCTGTTTCTTCATGGCTCAGGGCTCCGTAGGGAAGACCAATGCATTACCGTCCAGGGTCATGTCGCCCCCCATTTCCACTGTCAGGCGATCAACCTGACGGAAATCACTATCGCCGGGGCGGGCCGTTGAACTGGTTGCCATGGTGTAGCTGAAATCCGTAAAACGGGCTGTCTCCGGCAGGCCGATCTCAATGACTTCCCGGTTGAAGTCCCCTGCATCGCCCCCGAATCCCGTATCGTCCCCATTGATCAGCCGAGTGGCCAGCGTCAGCCCCATGAACTCGAAGGTTCCCTGCAGATCGTCCAGTACAATCCAGCCACCGCCCTGATTCAGCTGGGCGGCAATCCGGGCACCACAACGCTCGCCCTCGCCGCAGTCAAACCCGACAGCCTCCCCCTTGAGGGGACCACCGGACTCATTGAACGTCACATCGCCAGAGAGCGACATGCCCCCATACTGCCCACTGACTCCCGAGAGGTCCTGGTCACTCATCGATTCCATCTCGGCCACAGCGTTTGAAGCGCAACCGAGGGCAACGACAGCTGTGACCATGAACCTGCGTATGCTATTTCCCTGAATCGCCATATCAGTCCAGGCTCCTCGTGGTCACATCCAGTTTCTGGAACAGCATCCCCTTCATCCTGGTTGATCCCATGTCCTGGCCACCGACCTCCAGACTGCCGACTTCTATGTCGCTGCGGTATTCATCGTTGGTGTAATAATCGCTGTAGAAATCGTAGGTGGCATTATCATCGCTGGAGCCGTCGCCCGCGTCATTGATGGGGGCCGGCGATCGGGCGTTGTTGATGGCTTTCAGCTCGAGACGGAAGTTACCGGGGCCGGCAACGGTCTTACCATCCGTTTTTACTTCCTGGCCTACGCCCAGAACGCCCATGAAGAGCGGCTGATGCTCGTTGCCCAGGGCGAGCTCCATCATGAAATCATTGAAGGCGATCTCGGTGTTGCAATTGGTTCCGCCCTGCTCGCAGGCACTGACCGTCAGGCTGGGCGTGTAGAAGTTGGTCTGGATGCGGCCGCGCAGCTGCTGTCGGCTATCGTCAGACGTCGCCCCCCATAGCTGGATGAAACTACCATCCACAACGGCCTTCTCGGCATGGATATTCACCGACTTCGCCACAGCGGTACCAGAGTGCACCGTTGTCTCGAAACCAAGATCCATGCGTTCGCCCCGGATGTTCTGATCCGCATTCGGCGCACGACTCACGCAGCCGGTGTCCGCCCCACCTGGCAGACAGGCGACGCCCTCAGCCTGTGCAACCTTCTCGGGAGCCGCGTATTCAAACACCGCCTTACCAGCTGCATCACCGCCGATCCCATCACCATCAACCAGATCAATCCCGAAGGGGTTGGTCAGACGCCCGAGGTTGACCGTCTGCAGGCTCTCACCCCGCTGGCTCCCAGCACCTCCGATGTAAAGCTGATCAACCAGTACCTCGACATCCTCTCCGGCCTGGTTGGTGATGCCGCTCAACCGGAATGTCTGGTTGTTGTCCGGATCATGGCCATGCGCAAAGCGGAAGTCCTCCATGACGATCCCGACTCCCTGCCCCCGGACGTCAGCCATTTCCCGGTTGCTCATGGGCTCCATGCCGGACGCCCAGGCTGACGGCACACCGGCAAGCAAGAGCATCATCAGACTCATGGACGTTTTCAGGGTTCTGTCCGTCAATTGCCAAACTCCTGAGCCGAAAACGGGAGAGGGAATTTCCTTGTATCCAGCATACTCAGGCAGGCGGGCAATGCTTTGAATCAGTCAGCAGTTTTTCAGCGGAGTCCGTTCAGGGAGAGAACGATTGCGGGGAATGAGACTTTTATCACACACAAAAAAAAGCCCCGCACGGCGATGCCGGCGGGGCTTTGGGTATAGGAGCCTGACGATGACCTACTCTCACATGGG
>NZ_CAJXMA010000030.1:0-28859 GCF_913056445.1 uncultured Halovibrio sp. | reverse complement strand
CTGATGCTCGCGGTGGCGGGGTTGATCATGACGTTGAGCCATGTCACGAGCAACCCCGCCACGGCCGCGACCATGCTGCCTCTGACCGCTTCATTTGCGCTTGCTCAGGATCTGTCGCTGATCCACCTGACAGTGCCTGTGGCTATGGCTGCCTCATGCGCGTTCATGCTGCCGGTCGCCACGCCGCCGAATGCCATCATCTTCAGCAGCGAACGCATCAGCGTCGGCCAGATGGCCCATGCGGGCGCCTGGCTGAGTGGCATCACACTTCTGCTGATCGCGCTCTGGGTATGGCTGGTGGCAGCGCCGGTGCTGGGCTGGGTCACCGGCTACTGAGTGGTTCAGACCTGGTAGAAGTCCCGGTACCAGTCCACGAAGTTGCGGATCCCGGTTTCCACTGGGGTCTCCGGCCGATAGCCCACATCCTCGATCAGATCCTGGACATCGGCATAGGTGGCGGGTACGTCTCCGGGCTGCATCGGCAGGTAGTTCTTTTCCGCCTTGCGGCCCAGGCACTCTTCCAGCACCTCGATGAACCGGGAAAGCTCAACCGGATTGTTGCTGCCGATGTTGTAGAGCCGGTAGGGCGCGTTGCTGGTGCCTGAATCCGGGTCCGCCCCACTCCATTCCGGGTTCGGGGTGGCCACGTGGTCCAGCGTGCGGATCACGCCCTCCACGATGTCATCAATGTAGGTGAAGTCCCGCTGGTGATGACCGTGGTTGAACACGTCGATGGGTTCGCCGTTCAGGATCCGCTTCGTGAAGATGAACAGCGCCATGTCCGGCCGGCCCCAGGGCCCGTAGACGGTGAAGAACCGCAGGCCGGTGGTGGGAAGCCGGTAGAGATGGCTGTAGGTGTGCGACATCAGCTCGTTGGCCTTTTTGGAGGCCGCATAGAGACTGAGCGGATGATCCACGTTGTCGTGGACCGAGAACGGCATGCTCTCGTTGGCCCCGTAGACCGAACTGCTGGAGGCGTAGACCAGATGCTCCACGCCATTGTGGCGACACCCTTCAAGGATGTTCATGTGGCCAACGAGGTTGGCATCCACATAGGCGTTGGGGTTCTCGATGGAATAGCGGACACCGGCCTGGGCGGCGAGATGCACCACCCGTTGCGGCTGGTACTCGCTGAATAGCCGGGCCATGCCCTCGCGGTCCGCGATGTCCAGGCGCTCCTCCGTGAACCCTTCACGGGGCGTCAGCCGGGCCAGCCGGGCTTCCTTGAGGGACACGTCGTAATAGTCGTTGACATTGTCCACGCCGATGACCTCATCGCCGCGATCCAGCAAGCGATGGGCTACGTGTGAGCCGATGAACCCGGCCGTTCCCGTTACCAGTATCCGCAATTCCGTTCTCCCTGATTAAAAGCCGACGCCGAGGCGTACGAAGGGGCCGCTCAGCTCGGTGTCCACGTTGAGGTCACCGGATGCATCCACGTCGACATCAAACTGACGGTAACCGCCCTGAATATAGACCGGATCGGCGTTGTAGCTGATGTAGCCTTCCACATCGGTGGCCGAGTCGCCGTCATAGGAGATGTAGTTGAGCTCCGCGCCCGCGCCAAGGCCGGTCAGGGGGAGATCCACATCAGCTCGGACGTGGCCCATGGGGAGGAATTCATCCACCTCGACCCTTTCTGTCTCGTTGCCTGTGGGCGTATCCCCTTCAATGAACACCTCGCCATCGAAGTGCTTTACGTTCAAACCCAGATCCAGCGTTACAACAGGGATAGGTGCCGTATAGAACGCAGTGTAATCATAGTGCGTAAGGTCGGCCCGACTGCTGACATCTCCGGTGTAGGTTGTCCCCTCAAACTGTTCGGCAATCTTTCCCTGACCCTTGTGCTCGATATCGTTATACCGCAGCCGCAGATTCGGAATCACCGGAACTGGATGGGCAAAACGGATGGAGAAGTTATTGTGCCCCTCGCTGTCGTAACCGAGGTCATTCTCCACATCGATCGGATCGCCTCCTGACTGGAGAGTCCCGGACGCATCCGCATTCCAGTAACCTGCCGTCACATCCACGTCGACCAGCGGTACCACGGCATTGGCGGCGCCGGCACTGGTCATCAGCAGGGCACCGAGAGCGGCTTTTGTTGTTGTCTTCATTGCGGAATCCTCTTGCTGTCGGCGTTTGAAGAAAGTCACACCCAGTATCGACCTGAATTCACACACTTTCAAAGTCGATCCCCAGGCGCCGCCCCACTTCCTCATAGGTTTCGATGACATCACCGAGGTCCTGGCGGAAGCGGTCCTTATCCATCTTGCGGCGGGTTTCGGCATCCCAGATGCGGCAACCGTCCGGGCTGAACTCGTCACCCAGCACCAGACCGCCGCCAGCACGCCCGAACTCCAGCTTGTAATCAACCAGCAGCATCCCCGCGTCCAGGAACAGCTGCTTGAGCACACGATTCACCGCGTAGGTGAGTTCCTTCATCTCCCTGAGCTCGTCCGCCTGGGCCCAGCCAAAGGTCTCCGCGAGGGATTCATTGATCATGGGGTCGTGGAGGGCGTCGTCCTTGAGAAACAGCTCAAAGGTCGGCGGCAACAGTTCCTGGCCTTCCTGGACCCCGAGGCGCCGGCACAGGCTGCCCGCAGCGTAATTGCGTACCACGCACTCCACCGGCAGCATCTCAAGGTTACGCACCAGGGATTCATTGGGCGCCAGGACACGCTCGAAATGGGTGGGAATGCCCGCGTCCTCCAGCTTCTTCATGATGAAGGCATTGAACAGGTTATTAACCCGCCCCTTGCGATCAAGCTGGGCGACCTTTTCACCGTCGAAGGCGGACGTATCATCCCGGAACGCCAGTATGAAACGCTCCGGATCGTCCGTCCGGTATACGGATTTCGCCTTGCCAGCGTAGAGTTCGCTGCCTTTTTCCATCACGCTCTCCCAGATTGCGGTTGCGGGGCCGGCACCCGACCCTGAACGCGCGAATGATAGCCGATCAGCGCCAGTCGACGCCATGATTGCTCAATGCGTGTAACCGCTCAGGCCCCTATACTCTGCATGCAGGGAGGATCCGCATGCAGTCACTGTTCAATGAGTTTATCACGGCCAATGGCGATGCCCTCCACCTCGGGGTGGCACTGCTTCTGGGCATGCTGGTGGGGTTGCAGCGCGGGTGGCAGGCTCGCGACCGTGATCCCGGCCAGCGTATCGCCGGCATCCGCACCCATGCGCTGACCGGTCTGCTCGGTGGTATCACGGCGTTGCTTGCCCGGGAGGTCTCGCCCTGGCTTCTGCCCGCAGTATTCCTGGGGCTGGTAGCACTGAACCTGCTGGCCTACTGGGTCCGGGCACCGCGCAGCGGCGATTACAGCATCACCGGCGCCATCGGACTGATGCTGACCTTCAGCTTCGGGGTTATGGCCGTGAGCCTGGATATCACTCTGGCAGCCGCAGCGGCGGTGGTCACCACCCTCATTCTGGATAACAAGGCGGAAATCCACGGCCTGCTGGGCAAACTCCAGGCTGGTGAGCTGGATGCCGGGCTCAAGCTGCTGCTGATTTCCGTGGTGATGCTGCCGCTGTTGCCCAATGAAGGCTTCGGCCCGGGCGGCGTGCTCAACCCCTACGAAATCTGGTGGCTGGTGGTGATGATTGCCAGCATCTCTTTCGTAGGCTACTTCGCCATCCGGGTGGCCGGCACCGGTAAGGGGATTCTCTTTACCAGCCTTTTCGCGGGCCTGAGCTCATCGACGGCACTGACGCTCCAGTTCGCCCGCCAGGCACGCGACGCACAGACACTCTCACCACAGCTGGCCGCCGGCATCCTGATCGCCTGCGGTACCATGTTCCCACGGATTCTGGTCTACTGCGCCGTGATCAACCCGGCCCTGCTGCCGAGCCTGGTTCAGCCCGTTCTGGCCATGGCGTTACTGCTCTACGTTCCAGCTGTTCTCATCTGGCACCGCAACCGGGCCGCACTGAACGTGGATCAGCCCATCCTCAACCGCAACCCGCTGGACCTTAAGCCGGCGCTGCTGTTCGGTTTCCTGCTCACGCTGATCCTGCTGGTCGGGCAGTGGCTCAAGGCATGGTTCGGTGATGCGGGCGTCTATGCGCTGGCCACCGTCTCAGGCATTGCAGACGTGGACGCCATCACCCTGTCACTGACGCGTATGTCCCAGTCGGCCATCACCGCGGAGACTGCCGTGATCGGCATCGTTCTGGCCTCGGCCGTGAACAATATCGTGAAAGCCGGAATGGCGGGCGTGATCGGCCCAGCAGCCCTGGGCACCCGGGTCGCGGTCCCCATGGGCCTGTCCCTGGTGGCCGGCCTGACAGTCGCCGGCCTTCAGGCAGGCCTCACAGGCTGACAGGGCAGCTGCTCAGCGCAGGCTTTCGTACAGGCTGTCGAGCACCTGCGCGGGGCGATCCGCCTGTTCCAGAGTCTCACGGGGAGCGAGAGTGAGCCGGTAACCCCCTGTGCTCTGCTGCAGCCGCAGTTCCGCATTGATTTCGGCCTCCGCCTGATAACGCCAGAGCCACCAGCCACGACTGCGTTGTTCCTCGGTACGCAGATCCAGATACCAGACGCCCTCGCTGCGGTTACGGTCCACCACGGTCAGCTCCATGCTGCCCAGCACCTGCTCCACCTCGGCCCAGCTGCGATCAAAGGCCAGATCAAGCTCCAGCGCCTGTGTCTCTCCGCCTTCACGATCACGATTGACGCGTTCATCACGGGGCAGATCCAGCGCCACACGGGAATACGTCTTGGTATCCGCATTGGCTTCCAGGTAATCCGCCAGGTCCTTGAGCACTCTCTGTTCACGCCCGGCATACTCAACGTCTTCACGCCACTCCAGGCGCTCCCCGGGGCTGCCCTCCACAACCCGCAGCCGGGCCTGGACTTCGGTGCTGCGGCTCTGAACACCGTACGCAACCCGCACCTGCAGAATCAGAGGGCGCTCCTGATCCAGCCGATCAATCCCGAGCCACTCACGGACCCGAGCCGAACGGTTGAGAACCCCGCTCTGCTGCACGCCCGCGCGCGGATCGCCATAGGCCACCTCAACCCCACGGTCGTTCAGGAAATCCGAAATGGCGGGCCAGACGCGGCCCGGCACATCATTGACAATCAACCAGCTCAGATCGCCGGAGCGGGAAACCTGGTAGTTGTTTTCCATGATCTGGCCGGTCAGATCCGGCGGGCGCGGGATCTCAAACTCCCCGTCCTGCTCCACGGTGGCATCACCGCGGACCTGCGGAATCACGTACTCACTCTCGAAAGATGCCCTGGAAAGGTCTTCCGGCACCTGGAGCGGCTCGCCCAGCGGTTCCTCACGGTAATCCAGCGACCTGTCCGGAAACAGGCCGCAGCCACCCGCAAGTGGCAGAACGGCTATGGCAGCTGTCAGGCGCAGTCGGCGGTTTGTCTGGTTCAGAGGCATCCTGAAGCCCTGAGTGCTTCGCGCACATCCTCGCGGTATTCCTCGCTCAGGGGCGTCAGCGGCAGGCGTATGCCCGGCCCGATCAGCCCCATCTCCCACATGGCCCACTTCACCGGAATCGGGTTGGCTTCCAGGAACAGCTTGCGGTTGAGAGGGGTCAGAATCTCGTCCAGCCGGCGGGCTTCCGCCTCATCGCCGCTCACTGCGGCGGCACAGGTCTGTGCCATCAGCTTCGGTGCCACATTGGCCGTCACCGAGACGTTGCCACTGCCACCGCGCAGCATCAGTTCCAGCGAGGTCCCGTCGTCCCCGGAATAGACCGCGATACGGTCACCCACCATCCGAACCAGCTCTTCCCCGCGGCTGACATTACCCGTCGCATCCTTGATGCCAACGATATTGGGAATGTCGGCCAGGCGGTTCGTGGTCTCGTTGAGCATGTCACAGGAGGTGCGGCCGGGCACGTTGTACAGGATCTGGTTGACGTCGACTGCCTCGGCCACGGTACGGAAGTGCTGGTAGAGCCCCTCCTGGGTGGGCTTGTTGTAGTACGGCACCACCAGAAGGCAGGCATCCACACCGATCTCGGCCGCCTCACGGGTCAGGTCCACCGCCTCATGGGTGGAGTTGCCACCCGTGCCGGCAATGACCGGAATCCGGCCATTGGCATGATTCACCACCCGGCGGATCACACTGATGTGCTCATCCGGCTTCAGCGTTGAGGACTCACCGGTCGTACCCACGGCCACAATGGCGCTCGTACCGGCATCGACGTGATAGTCCACCAGTTTATCCAGGCATTCCCAGTCGATACGCCCTTCGGCGTCCATTGGGGTTACCAGCGCAACCAGACTCCCAGTGATCATATCCGCTCCGAACCGGTTAAAAGGGCAATGGTAATCGCGGCATCAGGGCGAGACAAGAGCTGCGCCGCGCCATCAGGTTTCTGTTGTCCCGGGGCTTTCATGGACCGGCCAGGCTTTCATGATGGCATTGAGCACAATCGCCAGCGGGATGGCGAAGAACACCCCCCACATGCCCCAGATGCCACCGAACACCAGAACCGCCAGCATAATGGTGACCGGATGCAGATCCACGACCTCGGAGAAAAGCAGTGGTACCAGCACATTGCCATCCAGCGCCTGGATGATCAGGTAGGTCACCATGAGCCAGAAGAACTCCTCGCTCCAACCGAACTGGAACAGCCCCACCATGGCAATGGGAATGGTCACCACGGCGGCGCCCACATAGGGAATGACCACTGAGAAACCGACCAGCAGACTCAGAAGTGCTGCGTATTCCAGCCCGATCATCTTGAGGGCGAAGTAGGTGACACCCCCGACGATCAGGATCTCTATGGCCTTGCCCCGGACGAAATTGGCGAACTGCATGTTCACCTCACGCCAGATGCGATCCATCAACGGCCGTTGCTGGGGCAGGAAGCTGCCGAGACGTTCCAGGATCAGCCGACGGTCCTTGAGGAAGAAGAACACCAGTATCGGCACCAGCACCAGATAGACCAGCAGCGTGATGAGTCCGGGAATGCTCTCGAGCGAGAGCGACACCAGCCATTGCGTGATCTGGCCCATTTCCGCCGTCACCTGCCGGAACAGGGTATTGACCTCTTCCATGGAGACCAGCTGCGGGTATTCCTGCGGCAGGGTCTCAATGTACTGCTGGGCTGCCCGCATCATTCTGGGCAGTTCCGACGCCAGGCCGGACACCTGCCCCCAGACCAGGGGAAGCAGGCCCAGGATGAAGGCGATGAACAGGCCGATGAAAAATACGAACACAAGGGTGACGGACAGCAGATGCGGCACCCCCAGACGACAGAGCTTGGCAACCAGTCCCTGCAGGATATACGCGATGATGATGCCGGCGATGAAGGGCGCCAGAACCCGCCCGAGAAACGCGACCACCAGGAAAGAGGCTGCCAGGAGCAGAACGATGATGAGGGCTTCTTCATTCGAGAAGTAACGCGCGGTGAAATCACGCAGTATCCGGACCATCAGCCCTGCCCCCCCGTACTGGCGGGGCCGCACCGGATGACAAAGACCCAGTGGCCGTCGCCCTCCTCCTGGTGCTCAAGCTGATGGCTCGAGAGGGAGAGAAAGGCGGGGATATCCCGGGCTGACCCCGGATCCGTGGCAACAACCCGCAGGCACTGACCGGGACTCATGCCATTGAGACAGAGTTTGGTCTTGAGCAGAGGCATTGGGCACTGCAGACCGCTGGCATCAAGATGCTGGTCCACGCTGTCGCTCATGGGCTGGTTCCGTTCGGTTTGACGCTGGCCGATATCCTAGCATGGATGGCGCGTTAAACCGGAGAGTGACCGCCTGTACCCACCCCCTCCGATCTGGCATTGTTAAAGCATGCGACGCGCCATTGTCTTTTTCCTGATCCTCTGCCTGATCGCCCTGCCGGCTCTACCGGCCGAGGACAACAGACTGCCGGCCATTGGCAGTGGCGGGCTGATCGCGGGCCAGAAGGAGCGCGCCATAGGGCAGCAGGTGCTGACCCAGCTGCGTCGCAGCGCCCCCCTGGTATCGGACCCCATGCTCCGGGAGTACTTCGAGGATACCCTGCACCGGATGATTCCTCACGCCCCCCTGCAGGACAGGGACATCACACCCGTGATCATTAACGAACCGTCACTTAATGCCTTCGCCGTCCCCGGCAACATCATCGGGATCCACACCGGATTGCTGCGCACCGCCGAGACAGAACATGAATTCGCGGGCGTGGTGGCTCACGAAATCGCTCACCTCAGCCAGCGCCATTACGCCCGCCGCCTGGAACAGCAGGAACGCAGCACCCCCCTGACCATTGCCGGCATGCTGGCCGGTCTCATCCTCACCGCTGCAACCGGCTCGGAAGCCGGTATTGCCGCCATTGCCGGCACCCAGGCACTGGCCATCGACCAGATGCTGCGACACAGCCGCGCCCATGAGCAGGAGGCTGACCGCCTTGGCATCGAGATCATGGCCCGGGCCGGCTACGACCCGGCGGGCATGCCAGCCATGTTCGAGCGTATGCTGCGCCAGGCCCGGCTGCAGGGGAACCGCCCACCGGAATACCTTTCAACCCATCCGCTCACCGAATCCCGGGTTGCGGATACGCGGGCACGGGTTTCCGATTTCCGGGACAGGGACCGTTACGACGAACGGCTCGCCTACCACCTGGTGCGCAACCGGGTCCGACTGCACCACGGCGAGGATCCGGAAGCCTTCATATCACGCTTCCGGGAAAAACAGGCGGCACAGACCGGGCTTGAGGCTGATGCGGCACGCCACGGCCTGGCAGCCGCACTGATTGCCGCTGACCGGGCGGGCGAGGCGATTCCGCATCTCAGGAAACTGCTGGAGGACTACGAGGGCGACATCTTCCTGGTCGCGGAACTGGCAAGGGCTCTGCGCGGCGATGGCCGGGCCGGTGAGGCTGCGGAACTGCTCGAGCGCCACCTCCAGCGCCACCCTGGCAACCTGACCCTGAGCCGGACACTGGCGGATACCCGCATGGAGCTGAACGAACCGGAAGCCGCAGCACGGCTCTACGAGAAGCTGACCCGGGATTACGGCGGGGACGCCACGCTCTGGAACGACCTTTCCGAGGCCGCCGGGCGTGCGGGCAACCTGATCGAGGTTCATCGCGCCCGGGGCGAACGGCTGCTGCTTCTGGGAGATGCGGAGGCGGCGGCACGTCAGTTCCGCCAGGCACTGGAACGGGCGCCGGCCAACCACACCCGCAAGGCGTTGCTCAGGGACCGACTGGAAGAGGCCAACCGGCAGGTCAGTGCCAACCGCCAGCGCTGAGAGGGAGCCTCAGGCGTTACCGGCCACCTGGAGCTGGCGGTCAGAAGTAAAGTCCAGCATGCGCTGCAGCGGGATGAGCGCTTTCTCCCGCGTGGCGGCATCCACATGAATTTCTTCATCCTGCTTGCGCAGCACGCGCAGCACGTTATCCAGACCGTTCATCGCCATCCAGGGGCAATGGGCACAGCTGCGGCAGGTTGCGCCCTGCCCGGCGGTGGGCGCTTCGATGAGGTTCTTCTCCGGGGCCATTTCATGCATCTTGTGGAAGATACCGCTGTCCGTGGCCACGATGAAGTCCTCAGCGTCCATGGTCCGCACCGCTTCAATCAGCCGGGACGTGGAGCCGACAACATCCGCCTGCTCAACCACGGCCGCCGGCGATTCCGGATGCGCCAGGACCACGGCTCCGGGCATGGTGGCCCGCAGATCCTCAACGCCCTGCCCCTTGAACTCCTCGTGCACGATGCAGGAGCCGTCCCAGAGCAGCATATCCGCCTGGGTTGAGCGCTGGATGTAGGCGCCCAGATGTTTATCCGGCGCCCACAGGATGGTTTCACCCTTCGAGTCCAGGTAATCAACAATGGCCTCCGCGCAGCTGGAGGTCACAACCCAATCGGCGCGTGCCTTGACCGCCGCCGAGGTGTTGGCATACACCACCACGGTTCTTTCCGGATGCTGGTCACAGAAGGCCGCGAATTCATCGGCGGGGCACCCGATGTCCAGCGAGCAGGTCGCCTCCAGAGTCGGCATCAACACCCGCTTCTCCGGATTCAGGATCTTGGCGGTTTCACCCATGAAACGCACCCCGGCGACCACCAGTGTCGAAGCCGGATGCGCGTTACCGAAACGGGCCATTTCCAGTGAATCCGCGACACAGCCACCCGTCTCCTCAGCCAGCGACTGGATCAGGGGATCGGTATAGTAATGAGCCACCAGGACCGCATCCTGCGCCTCAAGCTCACGCCGGATCGCAGTGCGCAGTTCCTCCGCCTCGGCGCTGCCGAGCGTTGGCGCTTCCTGTTCGTGCGCCAGATGTTCCTGAACCAGAATGCGGTCCTGCCTGTACGTCATGGACTCTGACCACCCTTTGAGTAAGCCGTTTAAAGGTTGTCTCCTACCCGTTTATGCCTCTGTCACCCGCATTTTTCAATGGTCGGATACAAACGGCCGGGCTGCGGGGGTTAAAGCGGGGGGTGGGAATGGTGGGTCGTGCAGGATTCGAACCTGCGACCAATTGGTTAAAAGCCAACTGCTCTACCAACTGAGCTAACGACCCAAACGAGGCGCATATGGTACTTAAATTTTCGGTTTTCGCAACCCGTTCGAATCAACCCATTTCATTGCGGTATTCACGTCCCAGGGCAGCAGCCTCGGATTCCGGGTAACGCTCTCCGAGCTGATCCAGAATTCTGCGGGCCTGTTCGCTGTTACCAGCACGATCATGGGCAACCGCAAGCTTGAACAGCGCGTCCGGTGCCTTGCGATGGGATCCGTGTTTCGAGGTGACGATCGTGAACGCCTGCTGTGCCTGCTCATGCTTGCCCTGACTCAGGTAGAGCTCCCCCAGCCAGTAATAGGCATTAACGCTCAGATCCCCTTCCGGGTACTCCTCAAGAAAACTGTAGATCTCGTCAATGGCGGCCTCATAGTCCTGCTCTTCCTGGATCAGGTACTGGATCGAGGCATAGGCTTCACGCTCAGCCTTATCAGGCTGGCGATAGGACGTGGATTCCGTGTTTCCGTTTCCATCGCCGTCATTACCGCTGTCACTGGCAGTCTCACCGTCTTTGGTTTCCCCGGAGCCCTCTTCCAGCTCGGACAGACGTGAATTGAGGTCAACCAGTCGCTCGTCGAGATCAATGTAACGCTCACGGGCCTGCCGCCTGAGGCGTTTCACCTGATGGGTGGTTTCCTCGAGCTGGCCGCGCAGGTGCTGCACTTCCACCCTCAGATCCTCAACCAGGAAAAACAGCTCACCGGCAGAACTCCCCCCTGAACGTTCCGGGTCACCCCCGGAAACCAGCGGTGCTTCGCCGTCATCCTGGGCAATGGCCGGAGAGGCTCCGACCACTGCCAGGATCAGGCCTGCTGTCAACAGACTCCGCATGGGCTTATTCGTAGTTGATCTCAACCCGACGATTCTCAGCCCAGGCTTCTTCGTTGTTGCCTTCAACCGCGGGCTGCTCCTCGCCGTAGCTGACGGTCTCGATCTGGTCAGAGGACACGTCGTTCACACGCAGGAAGCGGGCCACGGATTCCGCACGGCGCTCACCCAGGGCCATGTTGTACTCACGGCTGCCACGCTGGTCGGTGTGACCTTCGAGCACGACGGTGACGTCATCGTCTTCAGCCAGGTATGCCGCGTGAGCTTCCAGAATGGACTGGGATTCGCGACGGATCTCGGAGCTGTCGAAATCGAAATAGATGGTGGAAGCAGCCTGCATGGCTTTTTCCTTCGCCTGCTCCAGAGACTTCCGCGCGCGCTCTTCCGCCGTCATGGCCTCTTCAGAGACGCCGCTGCCGTCACCAGCACCGTAGGCATCACTGGTGTCAGCATCGGAATCGCTCTGCTGCTCCATATCCGTCTCATCCATACCGTTGGACCCGGAGCCCTCCGGTTCGGTTGCTGTTGAACTGCAACCCGCTACGAAGAGCAGGGCAAAGCCCAGCATCAGTACACGGTTCTTGAGAAGATCGGTCATTGGCCTTCCTTTTTGGTTTTCCGGTTTTGGATTACGTTTAATGTATGATGTTCCTGATAATACTGCAAACATCAGGATCTACTCAGCCAGCGGTGACCAGGCGGGATCGCGGATGCCATCGTGCCTGACAGGCAGCGTGAAACGCGCATTCCCGTCAACGGTGGTCATCTCCAACGCTCCCGTCCGTCCGCCGGCATTGGTGACGTAGAGCACCAGACGCCCATTGGGCGCCATAGCAGGTGCCTCGTCAATCTCGGAGCCGGAGAGCACACGTTCCTCACCGGTCTCCAGATCCACCGAGCCGAGCAGGAAGCGCCCGTCGGCCTGGTGAATGTAGAAGATTTCCTCGCCCTCCGGCCCATAGATCGGATGGGCGTTATAGTTGCCCTCAAAGGTCAGGCGTTCGGGATCACCACCACCCAGTGACTGGATGTAGACCTGGGGATTGCCCGAGCGGTCGGAAGTGAAGGCAAAGCGTTCACCGTCCGGTGACCAGCTTGGCTCTGTGTTGATGGAATAGTGGCGGGTGAGCCGGCGCGGCTCCAGTGTGTCCAGCGGCATCTCGTAGATGTCCGCGCTCCCGTCCTTCGACAGCGTCAGAAGCAGCGACTCCCCGTCCGGCGACCAGTCCGGCGCCGAATTGAGCCCCCGGAAGTGAGCGATCCGGCGCCGCTCGCCACTGCTCACCACCTGCCGGTAGATGGCAGGGCGACCACTCTCGAACGACGCGTAGACCAGCTCCTTACCGTCCGGTGACCACTCCGGAGACAGAATCGGCTCACTGGAGCGCAGCAGGACCTGATCCCGGTACCCATCCACGTCACTGACCTTGAGCCGGTACTCAACATCCTCGCCACTGCCCGTGCGCGTCACAAAGGCCAGTCGGGTGTTGAAGATACCGGGGATCCCCGTAACCCGCTCATAGATCCGGTTGCTCACATGGTGTGCCAGCGTCCGCAGCTCCGAGGGCGCGGCCGACGCCCGCGAGCCGAGCAGCCGTTCCTGCTGGCTGACGTCGAAAAGCTCATAGCTGAGGATGTAACGATTGCGTTCCGCATCAAAATCCACCTCCCCGACCAGCACGAACTGCTGGCCGAGAACCCGCCAGTCGCGGAAATGGATGTCATCCCCGGACGTCGGCAGGCTGAGCATACGGGAGGGTTCCAGGGGCTTGAGGTCACCACTCATGGTCAGGTCATCCCGGATGATGCTGTCGAGATCCTCGGGGGCATCCTGTGAGTGGTTGACCCCGAACGGCACCACGGCAATGGGCATGCGCCGATCCGCGCCCTCGGTGACGCGCACCACCATGTCGGCCTGCACCGCGAGCGTTGCCAGCATCAGGCACATCAGCAGCAGCGCCTGGCCGGCTCTGCGATGGTTCTGGGTCATGCTCGCCTACTCCTCCGGGCTGAAAATCATCGTAAAACCGCCTCGAATAAGTTCATTAAAAACATCTGTATCTTCGGGCACCGGGAACGAATCAACTCGCCGAACCGCTCTCAATGCTGCCTCATCAAATGCCTTATTACCGCTACTCTCAATTACATCTACAGACTGAACCTCACCAGTAGGAAGAAGCTCCAGTCTTAGCTGTACAGATAGATCTTCACTTCCAGCTATCGGATACCAATGAGATCGAACAGCGTCTTTGAATAATGACGTTAAACGCCTTTCCTCATCTTGAAGATCGACTCCATCAGTACTCTCAACATCAGCTTCTACGCCTTCATCCTGAAGTTTGTCTGGTTGAGATTGTTCCTGTGCAGCCTGCTCAGCCAGCTCCTTCAGACGCTCTTCCTGCTCTGAACGCCGATTATCCTGTGTCTTCTTTTCTGGTTCTGGTTCTGGTTCCGGTTCCGGTTCCGGCTCCGGCTCCGGCTCAGGTTCTGGCTCCGGCTCAGGTTCTGGCTCCGGCTCAGGTTTTGGCGCCGGCTCTGGTTCTGGCTCCGGCTCTGGTTCTGGCTCCGGCTCTGGTTCTGGCTCCGGCTCTGGTTCCGGTTCCGGCTCAGGCTCCGGTTGTGGCTCAGGCTCCGGTTCCTGCTGCTGGGCCTGCACAACCCTGGCCTGTACGGCCTGGGGCTGCTGAAATTCCGGCTCCTGGGTCTGCCAGTCCCAGCCGGCCACCGCCAGGAGCACGATCAACAGGTGCAGTCCGACGGACCCCATAAAGGGCCACTTCCACTCCCGGAGCTCGGCTTCGTCCATCCCGAGAATCCGGCTCCAAAGCGGAATCGCCCGGTCCCCCAGAGCGCCCGCGGCCTGGATGATGCGCTGCCAGTCCCGTTTCATCGTGCTGACGCACCGCCCTGACCAAATCCGACCATCACTCGTCCTCCGGTGGCTCGGTAATCAGCCCCACCTGGCTTGCCCCGGCACTCTGGAGGGACGACATCAGGCGGATCACAGTGCCATAGCGCACATGCTGATCACCGCGCACAAAGACGTCCGCATCCGGGCGCTCAGCAAGAATGGCGGCCACCTCGTCCACAACCGTACTCAGGGACTTGGGCTTTCCCCGGTCATCCCCGACTTCCAGAAAATAACCGCCGTTGGAATCCACCGAAATGATCACCGGCTCTTTTTCAGTATCCACCGGCAGTGGTTCCGCCTCAGTGCTCGGCAGATCCACGTCCACCCCCTGGGTCAGCATGGGCGCTGTGATCATGAAGATCACAAGCAGTACCAGCATGACGTCAATGTAGGGCACCACGTTCATTTCGGACATCGGCGCCTGGCGCGAACGGCGTGGACTCATATCCATGGCATCACCTCCCGGCGGTCAACCGCTGGCTCCGTGGCTGTGCACTCTCCGATGGAGGATGCTGGCGAATTCCTCGGCAAAGGTCTCATAGTTCTTGATCAGAGAATCCGTCTGGGCGGTGAAGCGGTTATAGGCCACCACCGCCGGAATGGCTGCGAACAGCCCCATTGCCGTGGCGATCAGCGCCTCAGCAATACCCGGCGCCACCGTCTGTAGCGTGGGCTGCTGTACCTGCGCCAACCCGATGAAACTGTTCATGATCCCCCAGACCGTGCCGAACAGACCCACGTAGGGACTGGTGGAGCCAACTGTGGCCAGGAACGGCAGATTGGACTCCAGGCGCTCCAGCTCCCGGGCCAGGGCCACCTTCATCGCCCTCTGGGTGCCATCCATCACCGCTTCGGCATCGTGGCTCTGCTGGCGCAGCCGGGTGAACTCCTTGAAACCCGCCCGGAAGACATTCTCCACGCCACCATGGGGCGCCGGGCTTCCGGTCACCTCCTTGTAGAGCTGCCCCAGGTCCATGCCGGACCAGAAGCGCTCCTCGAAAGCCGCCTGCTCCTGCCGGGACTGGCGATAGATCCGGATACGCTGAAAGATCAGCCCCCAGCATCCGATGGATGCCAGCAGCAACAGCAGCATGACCAGCTGCACAATGATCCCGGCATTGGCGATCAGCGACCAGACCGAAAGATCTCCCTCCACGGAATGCTCCTATTCGTTGTTGGGTTGCAGTGTCCTGTTCACCAGGGCCTGGATGTCTTCGGGCATGCGCCTCGGCCGCCCGGCGGGC
The DNA here is from genome assembly GCF_913056445.1 of uncultured Halovibrio sp. Classification (NCBI taxonomy): domain Bacteria; kingdom Pseudomonadati; phylum Pseudomonadota; class Gammaproteobacteria; order Oceanospirillales; family Halomonadaceae; genus Halovibrio; species uncultured Halovibrio sp. The sequence continues at coordinate 13,380 of NZ_CAJXMA010000030.1, read as the reverse complement.
AGTTGAACGCAGGCCACCTTGACCTCGCCGTCGACCAGCAGTGCGTCATCCGCCTTCCGGTGTGCCTGCTGGCGGAATGTCATGGCCGTTCGAGTACCGGCAATGAGATCCGCTGAGACCATCAGCTCATCATCCAGGAAGGCCGGCTGGTGGTACTGGACGTTCAGGCTGTGCACCACAAAGGCCACCCCTTCGCTCTCCAGTCGCCCACGCAGGGCCACACCTTCCGAGCGCACCCACTCAGTGCGCGCTCGCTCAAAATACTTCAGATAATTGGCGTAGAAGACGATGCCCCCGGCATCCGTGTCCTCCACATAGATCCGCACCGGCCACTGGAAACCGCTCATCGGGCTGCCTCTCCTTCCGGGGCATCAAACCCAAAATGGAGATAGGCGTGCTGGGTCGCCATGCGCCCCCGCGGTGTGCGCATCATGAACCCCTGCTGGATCAGGAAAGGTTCAAGCACGTCCTCGATGGTGCCCCGCTCCTCGCTGATGGCCGCCGAGAGGCTCTCCACCCCCACGGGCCCGCCGCCGAACTTCTCGATCAGCGCCAGCAACAGGCGCCTGTCCATGTGGTCGAAGCCCTGATAGTCCACCTTGAGCATGTTCAGCGCCTGATCCGCAATGGCTTCCGTCACCCGGCCGTCCGCACGTACTTCCGCAAAGTCCCGCACACGGCGCAGGAGGCGGTTGGCGATGCGCGGTGTCCCCCGCGAGCGGCGCGCGATCTCGCGGGCGCCGCCGTTTTCGATATCGATGGACTGCAGCGCCGATGACCGTTCGATGATGTGCGTCAGGTCCTCGGTGCTGTAGAACTCCAGGCGCTGGACAATACCGAACCGGTCCCGCAGCGGTGAGGTCAGCAGACCGGCCCTGGTGGTGGCCCCGACCAGCGTGAAGGGCGGCAGATCCAGCTTGATGGAACGAGCCGCCGGACCCTCACCGATCACGATGTCCAGCTGGTAGTCTTCCATGGCTGGATACAGCACTTCCTCAACGGCAGCGCTGAGCCGGTGGATCTCGTCGATGAACAGCACATCGCCTTCTTCCAGGTTGGTCAGCAGTGCTGCCAGATCCCCGGCCTTTTCGAGCACGGGCCCGGAGGACGCCTTGATGGTGCTGCCCATCTCATTGGCAATGATATTGGCCAGTGTGGTCTTGCCCAGGCCGGGCGGCCCGAAGATGAGGACATGATCCAGTGCTTCGCGCCGACCACGGGCAGCACCGACAAAAATCTCCATCTGCTCGCTGACCGTGGGCTGACCCACGTATTCGCGCAGCGTGTTGGGACGGATCGCCCGGTCCTGGTTGTCCTCGCCCGGCCCTGACTGGCCGGAGATCAGTCGATCGGATTCAATCATAACGCCTTTCAGCCCATCCAGGCCGCCCTGTTCAGCGCCTGCATTTTACAAACTTTGATCAGACGGTCACGTTACGTGAATGTCAGCTGTGGAGCCAGAATTAAAGGGGGTTAACGGTTCATCATATTCTTCAGCGCCAGACGGATCAGCTCCTGGCTGGTCATGCCCTCTTCGGCCACCGCCTGCAGCGCCCTGCCCGCCTCCTGCGGGCGATATCCCAGCGCGATCAGGGCCGCCTCCGCCTCTTCCATGGGGCTGGCGGACACCGGCTCGATACCGGGCAGCTCGCTGACCGCCTCCTCGCGCGTGGTGCCCGTCGGACTCTTCTCCAGCTGGCGTATACGGTCGCGCACCTCGATCAGCAGCCGTTCCGCGGTCTTCTTGCCCACGCCGGGAACCTTGACCAGGGCGGCCACGTCGTTGTCCTCCACCACCCGGATGAAGGCGTCCGCCTCCAGCCCGGAGAGGATGGCCAGGGCCAGCTTGGGCCCGACGCCACTGGTACGGATCAACAGACGGAATAGCTCGCGTTCACCCTTATTGGCGAAGCCGTAGAGCTGCTGGGCGTCCTCGCGCACGGCCAGGTGCGTGTAGAGCACAGCCTCCTGGCCCGTATCCGGAAGGCGGAAAAAAGTGGTGTACGGGATGTCCACTTCGTAACCCACGCCCCCGGCTTCGATCAGGGCGTCACCGGGCTGTTTCTCAATCAGGATGCCGCGGATGCGACCGATCATGGCGAGTCTCCTTCAGCGTGCGCGCCCGTTGCGGCTTTCGGTCGCCCCGGTGCGGGCCAGCCCCTGGCGCAGGTGCGCGTGACACAGGGCGATGGCCAGCGCGTCGGCGGCGTCCTCGCGGGGCTGGCGGGTGAGTTTGAAGATGGCCTGAACCATGTGCTGGATCTGATGCTTGTCGGCACTGCCCTTGCCCACCGCCGCCTGCTTGACCTGGCGGGCAGAGTATTCAGCCACGGGCAGACCCGCGTTGGCGCCACACACAATGGCAACGCCACGCGCCTGTCCAAGTTTTAAGGCGGAGTCGACATTACGGGATAGAAAGACCTTTTCGATGGCCATTTCTTCCGGCCGGTAGGTCTCAATGATCTCGGCGAGCCCGGCGTGGATCGTCTGCAGGCGCTCCGGCATGGCCTTCTCGCCCATGGTGATGCAGCCGCTGTCCAGGTATTCCAGGTGGCGGCCGTTGCTGCGGATCACGCCGTAGCCGGTGATCCGCGAGCCGGGATCCACGCCCAGGATGATGGTCATGCGTACCCGAAGCGCTCCAGCGCCGCCTCGGGGAAGTCGGCATTGGTGTAGACGTTCTGGACGTCATCCAGATCCTCAAGCCAGTCGATCAGCTTGAGGTTGGTATCAGCGCCATCCTCTTCCAGTGCCACCGTGGTCATGGGCACCATGCTCACCTCGGCATGGTCCGGCTCCAGGCCTGCCGACTTCAGGGAGTCCTTAACGTCCATGTACTGTTCCGGCGTAGTGATGACGTCCTTGGATCCGTCGTCGTTCACCCGCACGTCCTCGGCGCCGGCTTCCAGTGCCGCTTCCATGATGGTGTCTTCATCATGCTCCGGGCTGAAGCTGAGCGTGCCCTGACGGTTGAAGAGAAAGCCAACGGAACCGTCCGTGCCCAGATTACCGCCGAACTTGCTGAACGCATGGCGCACGTCTGAGACGGTACGGTTCTTGTTGTCCGTCATGGCTTCCACGTAGATGGCAACGCCACCCGGACCATAGCCTTCGTAGACCAGTTCCTCGTAGTTCTCACCGTCCGCATTGCCCGCCCCACGCTCGATGGCGCGGTCAATGCTGTCCTTCTTCATGTTGTTGCTCAGCGCCTTGTCCACGGCACTGCGCAGCCGGGGGTTATCCTCCGGCTCGGGGCCACCCTCCTTGGCGGCAACATAGAGCTCCTTGATGAGCTTGGTGAAGATCTTGCCCTTCTTCGCATCCTGCGCGGCTTTGCGGTGTCGGATGTTGTGCCACTTGCTGTGTCCGGCCATGCCCTGCCTCGCTCAGTTGTTACCTTCCTGATCACCCTTGGCGCTGCGGCGCAGGCGGATATGCAGCTCACGCAGCTGCTTCTCGTCCACCTCGCCAGGCGCATCCGTCATCAGGCAGGTCGCATTCTGGGTTTTCGGGAACGGGATCACGTCACGGATGGACCCGGCACCGGTCATCAGCATCACCAGCCGGTCCAGCCCGAATGCCAGGCCACCGTGGGGCGGCGCGCCGAAGCGCAGGGCGTCCAGGAGGAAGCCGAACTTCTCGCGTGCTTCTTCCTTGCCGATGCCCAGGCTGTTGAAGACCACGTTCTGGGTGGCTTCGTCGTGGATACGGATGGAGCCGCCACCCAGCTCGGTGCCGTTGAGCACCATGTCATAGGCCCGCGACAATGCACCCGCCGGGTTGCTCTGCAGCTCCTCCGCGGAGACCGGTGCGGTGAACGGGTGGTGCAGCGCGTGCAGCTTGCCGTCGTCGTCTTCCTCGAACATGGGGAAGTCGACCACCCAGCACGGGGCCCACTCGCCTTCCACCATGCCCAGATCATGGCCCAGGCGAACACGCAGCGCGCCCAGGGCTTCGTCCACCACGCTGGCCTTGTCGGCACCGAAGAAGACCAGGTCGCCGTCGGCTGCCTCGACCCGGTCCATGATGGCCATGGTTGCTTCCTCGCCCAGGAACTTGACGATGGGCGACTGCAGGCCTTCGATACCGGCGGAGCGGTCGTTGACCTTGATGTAGGCCAGACCCTTGGCGCCGTAGATGCCGACGAACTCGGTGTAGTCGTCGATCTGCTTGCGGGTCAGCTCACTGCCGCCCGGCACGCGCAGGGCCGCAACCCGACCTTTCGGGTCCTTGGCCGGGCCCGAGAAGACCTTGAAGTCCACGTTCTGGACCAGGTCCTCCACATCCACCAGCTCCAGCGGAATCCGCAGGTCCGGCTTGTCGCTGCCGAAGCGGCGGATGGCTTCGGCATACTGCAGGCGCGGGAACTCGGGCAGGTTCACGCCCAGCAGGTCACTGAAGAGGTTGCGCACCATGCGTTCCATGGCGTTCATGATGTCCTCTTCGGTGACAAAGGAGGCCTCGACGTCCACCTGGGTGAACTCGGGCTGGCGGTCCGCCCGCAGGTCCTCGTCGCGGAAGCACTTGGCGATCTGGTAATAGCGGTCGATGCCGGAGACCATCAGAAGCTGCTTGAACAGCTGGGGCGACTGCGGCAGGGCAAAGAAGCTGCCAGCGTGCGTACGGCTCGGCACCAGGTAGTCACGGGCGCCTTCCGGCGTGGCGCGGGTCAGAACGGGTGTCTCCACGTCCATGAAGCCCTCGCCGTCCAAGAAGTTGCGCAGGTAGCTGGTCACGCGGGAACGGAAGCGCAGCCGCTGGGCCATCTCCGGGCGCCGCAGATCCACGTAGCGGTGACGCAGACGCACATCCTCGCCCGCTTCCGTGTACTCATCAAGCGGGAACGGCGGTGTGGCGGACTCATTGAGAATCGTCAGCTCCTTGCCCAGCACCTCGATCTGGCCCGTGGCCATATGATCGTTCTCGGTGCCTTCCGGACGCCGACGCACACGGCCCGTGATCTGGATGACGTACTCGTTGCGAACCCGGTCGGCCTGGGCGAAGCTGTCCGGGGTATCCGGGTCAAACACCACCTGCGCGATGCCGTCCCGGTCCCGGAGGTCGAGGAAGATCACGCCGCCGTGATCCCGGCGCCGGTGAACCCAACCGCAGAGGGTCACTGTCTCGTCAATGTGGGATTCGTTGATTCCGCCGCAATAGTGACTGCGCATACCCATTGGTTCCTGTTTGCCTGGGGCTTCCGCCGATGTGGTTAAAGGGCCGGTATTATAACGGCATCAGGCCGCGAAGTCAGACCATGACAGCGTGATCCGGTGCACGCGCACAGCCAGCGCCCCTGTATCCGTGACGCGGGCCCCCGCAACGGCTACCATTACCGGCGATTCATCCCGTTTGAAGGAGAGGCTTAAGGGTGTCCGTCCGCGCCGAACAGAAACTCAAGACCCGCCGTGCCCTGATGGACGCGTCGCTGCGCCAGCTCAGTGCCGACCGGGGTTTCGGCAGCCTGAGTCTGCGCGAGATCGCCCGCGAAGCCGGCATTGCGCCCACGTCGTTCTACCGCCACTTCACGGATCTGGATGAACTGGGGCTGGCACTGGTGGATGAGGCCGGGGTAGCCCTGCGCCAGCTCATGCGCCAGGCCCGCAAGCGCATCGAGCGCGAGGGCGGGGCCATCAATACGTCCGTGGAAACCTTCATGGAGTACCTCACGGACAACGCCAACCTTTTCCGCCTTCTGCTGCGCGAGCGCACCGGGGTATCACGTATCTTCCGCACGGCGGTCCAGGCCGAGATCGATCATTTCGTCACGGAGCTGGCGGAAGATCTGGAGAAGCTGGCCACAGGCAAGCAGCGCCCCCTGTCCGACCCTCATCTGGTTGCCGAATCCATGGTGGTACTGGTCTTCCACCTGGGCGCGGAAGCGCTGGACGCGCCGGCGAAGCAGCGCGCCAACCTCAAGGAGAAGCTCAAGATCCAGCTCAGGATGGTGCTGGTTGGCGCCCAGACCATGGCTGAAACTTAAAAACGCCTGGTGCGGCGAAGTTCAAGGCGCACGGAGCGCAGCGAAGGAGGCATACCTGCCTGGTAGGCGAGTTCGCGAGCACCGCGCAACGCAGAAATTCGCCGCACCAGGCGTTTTTTTCAGCGTGTACCGAACTGGTTGAGCCCTCGCCCGATGGCGTAGTAACTCAGCCCGTGACGCCCCAGCATTTTCTCGTCGTACAGGTTGCGCCCGTCAAAGACCACTGGCGAGCGGATGGCGGCCGCGATCTGGGCGAAGTCCGGTGACCGGAACTCCTTCCACTCGGTACAGATCACCAGGCAGTCCGCGCCCTTGAGCGCCTGCTCCTTGGTCCCGCACAGCTGCAGACCGGGCTGGTCCGGATAGATGCGCTGGGTCTCCTCCATGGCTTCCGGATCAAATGCCTGCACACTGGCTCCGGCCGCCCAGAGCTTCTCCATCAGCACCCGGCTGGGCGCCTCGCGCATGTCGTCAGTCTTGGGCTTGAACGACAGTCCCCAGAGCGCCACGGTTTTCCCTGCCAGATCGCCACCGTAGTAATGGCTGACCTTGTCGAAGAGTACATGCTTCTGGGCACTGTTCACCGCCTCAACGGCATCCAGGAGGCGTGCTTCGTAGTCGTATTCCCGGGCGGTCCAGGCCAGCGCCTTCACATCCTTGGGGAAGCAGGAACCGCCGTAACCACAGCCCGGGTAGATGAAGTGGTAACCGATGCGCGGGTCCGAGCCCATGCCACGGCGAACATGCTCAATATCCGCCCCCAGGCGCTCGGCCAGGTTGGCCACCTCGTTCATGAAGCTGATCTTGGTCGCCAGCATGGCATTGGCGGCGTACTTGGTGAGTTCCGCCGAGCGTACGTCCATGAAGATGACACGTTCATGGTTGCGGTTGAACGGATAATAGAGCTCACGCAGCAGCTCCTGCGGGCGGTCACTGTCGGTGCCCACGATGATGCGGTCCGGCTTCATGAAATCATCAACCGCCGCGCCCTCTTTCAGGAACTCGGGGTTGGAGATCACGTCAAAGTCGATGTCGGCGCTCCGTTCCAGGAGCTTGCCACGCACGGCTTCCCGCACCTTGTCCGCGGTCCCCACCGGCACCGTGGATTTGTCGATCACAACCTTATAGTCGTTCATGTGCTCGCCGATGCTGCCCGCCACCGCCAGCACGTACTTCAGATCCGCCGAGCCATCCTCGTCCGAGGGCGTGCCCACAGCGATAAACTGCAGTTCCCCGTAATCGACAGCCTCAACAACATCCGTGGTGAACTGCAGGCGGCCCGCGGCGGTATTGTGCGCGACAATCGGCTCCAGGCCGGGCTCGTAAATGGGGATGATGCCCTCGCGCAGGCGATCAATCTTGGCCTGGTCCACGTCCATGCACATGACGTGATGCCCCACCTCGGCCAGGCAGGCGCCGGTGACAAGGCCCACATAGCCGGTTCCGAAAATGGTGATGCGCATGCTGCTGTTCCTTACTGATCCGTTGGGTTGTTCTGGCGCGCCTGCCAGTGGCGTTCCCAGTCAAGCGCGGTCTGCACGATGGTGTCCAGGTCGTCGTAGGCCGGCGCCCAGTCAAGGCGCCGGCGGATCCTCTGGTTATCCGCCATCAGCGCCTCCGGATCACCGGCACGGCGCTCCGCCTCCGTCACAGGGAAGTCGGCGCCGGAGAGACGTTTTACCACATCAATGACCTCACGCACGGTGAACCCCCGCCCATAACCGCAGTTGAGGATCTCGGAGCCGTTCCCCTGCTGCATATGCTCCAGGGCCCGCACGTGGGCACTGGCCAGGTCCTCGACATGGATGTAGTCCCGGACGCAGGTACCGTCCCGCGTGCCGTAATCCGTTCCGAAGATCTGCATGCCATCCCGCGCGCCTGTTGCGCATTCACAGGCCACCTTGATCAGGTGCGTGGCTTCCGGCGTAGCCTGGCCGAGGCGGGTCTGGGGATCCGCCCCGGCGACGTTGAAGTAGCGCAGGATCACATAGTCCAGATCACTGGCGCTCGCCAGATCCATGATCATGCGCTCGCTCATCATCTTGGAGGCGCCATAGGGGTTGATCGGCGCCAATGGCAGGTCCTCGGTCAGAACCTGCTGATCCGGCATGCCGTAGACGGCCGCGGTGGACGAGAAGACGATGCGGTTCACGCCATGGCGGCTCATCGCCCCCAGCAGGTTCAGCGTGTTACGGGTATTGTTGCGGTAGTACTTGAGCGGGTCCGAGACCGACTCGGGCACAATGATGTGGGCCGCAAAATGCAGCACGGCGGCGAACTCATTGGCCGCAAACAGCGCCTCCAGGGCCTCCGGGTCCGCCAGGTCACCCACCACGAGTTTCCCGTGTGTAACGGCCCATTCATGGCCGGTTGAGAGGTTGTCGAACACCACCACGTCGTAACCCGCTTCACCCAGCTGGCGTACCACATGGCTTCCGATGTAGCCGGCACCGCCGGTCACCAACACCCTGTCTGTCACTCATCCTCTCCTTCTGAATCATCCCGGCGTTTTTTCTTCTCAGCCCGGCGGCGGGCAAAGAAGGCCGTAAGCTGGTCGCGACACTCCGGTTCCCGGATGCCCTCGCGGACCCCAACCTGCCAGTTCAGATGCTCCGCTTCCAGCATTCGGGCCCGGGAACGGATGGCACCGGCCTTGGGTTCACGGGCGCCGAAAACCAGGGTTCCAATACGGGCGTGCACCAGCGCACCCGCACACATGGTACAGGGTTCAAGGGTCACATAGAGGGTGGCATCGGTCAGCCGGTAATTACCAATCCGCTGCGCGGCATCCCTGAGCGCCCGAACCTCCGCGTGCGCAGTCGGATCATGACCGGAAATGGGCTGGTTGAACCCCTCGCCCACAACCTCCCCGTCGAGAACGATCACTGCCCCCACGGGCACCTCATCCCGCGCTTCCGCCTGTTCCGCGAGCGCCAGCGCGCGGGCCATCCAGGCTTCATCAGCCCCTTCGGTGGTCATGGATGGACCCGGTTATTCCCACTCAATGGTCGCCGGTGGCTTGGAGGATACATCGTAGGTGACCCGGGAGATGCCCGGAATCTCGTTGATGATCCGGCTCGAGACCGTCTCGAGCAGCTCATAGGGCAGATGCGCCCAGCGGGCGGTCATGAAATCCAGCGTCTCCACAGCGCGCAGGGCGATCACGTATTCATAACGGCGGGCGTCGCCCACCACGCCAACGGACTTGACCGGCAGGAAAACAGCAAAGGCCTGACTGGTGTGGTGGTACCAGTCATAGCGGTGCAGTTCCTCAAGGAAGATCGCGTCCGCCTCGCGCAGCATATCCGCGTAATTCTTCCTCACCTCGCCCAGAATCCGGACGCCCAGCCCCGGCCCCGGGAACGGATGCCGGTAGACCATGTCATAGGGCAGCCCCAGCTCCAGCCCGATCTTCCGCACCTCGTCCTTGAACAGCTCGCGCAGGGGTTCCACCAGCTTGAGCTTCATGGTCTCGGGCAACCCGCCCACATTGTGGTGGGACTTGATGACGGTGGCCTTGCCGCTGCGGGACTGGGCGGATTCCACCACATCCGGGTAGATGGTGCCCTGGGCCAGCCAGTCCACATCGGTGATGGTCGCCGCCTCCTCGTCAAAGACCTCGATGAAGGTATTGCCGATGAGGCGCCGCTTCTCTTCCGGATCCTGAACACCCTCGAGACGGGACAGGAAGCGATCCTCGGCATTGTGGTGGATGACGTTGACGCCCATGTTGCGGGCGAACATATCCATCACCTGCTTGCCCTCGTTGAGCCGCAGCAGGCCATTGTCGACGAACACGCAGGTCAGCTGGTCACCGATGGCCCGGTGCAGCAGCGCCGCCGTCACGGAGGAATCCACGCCGCCCGAAAGGCCGAGCAGGACCTTATCGCTGCCAACCTTATCGCGGATCTGCTGGATGGCGTCCTCAACAATCTCGGCCGGCGTCCAGAGCGCCTCGCAGCCGCAGATGTCCAGCACGAATTGGGAGAGAATGCGCTGCCCCTGGAGCGTGTGGGTCACTTCCGGATGGAACTGCACGCCGTAGAGCCGGTGCGACGGGTTCTGCATCGCGGCCACAGGCGCACTGTCGGTCGCTGCCAGGACCTCGAAGCCCTCTGGTGTCTCGACAACCTGGTCACCATGACTCATCCAGACATCCAGGAGGCGTTCACCAGCATCCGTTACGTGATCGGAGATGCCATGCAGAAGATCGCTCTCCGCTGTCACGCGGACCTGGGCATACCCGAACTCCCGCTTGTCAGAGCCGGCAACACGCCCACCCAGCTCCTCGGCCATCGTCTGCATGCCATAGCAGATGCCCAGGACCGGCACGCCCAGCTCAAACAGCCCGGCGGGTGCCCGGGGGCTGCCCATCTCGGTGACGGACTCAGGTCCTCCGGCCAGGATGATCCCGCTCGGCGCGTACTCACGCACCTCCTCCGGGGTGGCATCAAAGGGCCGGATCTCACAGTAGACGCCGATCTCTCTGACCCGGCGGGCAATCAGCTGAGTGTACTGGGAACCAAAATCAAGGATCAGTATGCGGTGATCATGGATGTTCCGGGTCATGCGGGCCTCTGGTTGTGGCGGACTCAGCTGATGCGGTAGTTGGGTGCTTCCTTGGTGATGGTCACGTCATGGACGTGGCTTTCCCGGACGCCAGCATTGGTAATGCGCGAGAACTGGGGCTTGGTGCGCATCTCCTGGATATCCCCACAGCCGGTGTACCCCATCGCCGCTTTCAGCCCACCCATGAGCTGGTGAACGATCGACTTCATCGGGCCCTTGCAGTCGACACGGCCTTCGATGCCTTCCGGCACCAGCTTGTCGATGCCTTCGGCTGCGTCCTGGAAATAGCGGTCACTGGAGCCCTGCCCCATGGCGCCCAACGATCCCATGCCGCGGTACGCTTTGTAGGTGCGCCCCTGATAAAGCTCCACTTCGCCCGGTGCCTCATCGGTACCCGCCAAAAGACTGCCCGCCATGACGGTATGAGCCCCTGCCGCAATGGCCTTGGCGATGTCCCCTGAGAAACGGATGCCACCGTCGGCGACTACGGGGACATCCCGGTCACGCAGCGCTTCGGCCACATTGGAGACGGCACTGATCTGGGGCACCCCGATGCCCGCGACGATGCGGGTGGTGCAGATGGACCCCGGGCCGATACCGACCTTAACGCCATCCACCCCGGCATCCGCCAGCGCAATGGCCGCCTCTGCGGTAGCGATGTTGCCGCCGATTACCTGCAGATCCGGGTAGCGCTCCTTGACCCAGCGGACGCGATTGATCACGCCCTGGGAATGACCGTGTGCGGTGTCCACGACAACCACATCCACGCCTGCCTCGACCAGCGCATCCAGCCGCGCCTCAGTGTCACCGCCGGTGCTGACGGCCGCTCCCACGCGTAGATGCCCCTGGGCGTCCTTGCAGGCGTCCGGGTAATCCTCGGATTTCTGGATATCCTTGACGGTGATCAGACCGCGCAGTTCAAAGTCATCGTTGACCACCAGAACCTTCTCAATGCGGTGGCGGTGCAGCAGATCCTTGATGTTCTGGACGTCCTCGCCCTCGCGCACGGTCACCAGCTTCTCGCGCGGGGTCATGATCTCCGAGACCGGTGTATCCATGCCGCTTTCAAACCGGATATCGCGGCCTGTAACAATGCCCACCAGGTCGCGGCCATCCACGACCGGAAGTCCGGAGATCCGGTTGGCCGAGGTGATCTGAACCAGCTCGCGCACCGTGGTGCTCGGTGACACGGTCACCGGGTCCTTGACGACACCGCTTTCGTATTTCTTCACCTTGCGGACAGCGGCGGCCTGCTGCTCAATGGTCATGTTCTTGTGGATCATGCCGATGCCACCGACCTGCGCCATGGCAATGGCCAGATCCGCTTCGGTCACCGTATCCATGGCCGCCGAGACCAGCGGCACATTGAGCCGGATCCCCCGGGTCAGGGGCGTTCGCAGATCCACCTCATTCGGCATGACATCGGAATAGCCGGGGACGAGGAGTACATCGTCGAAGGTAAGCGCTTCTTCCGCGATTCGCAGCATTGGGTCCGCCTTATCAACTTGCCTTCCGGGATTCTCTCTGGTTCACTCCGGTGCTGCGCACACCTCGGCAGACACACTTCGGAAAACCCCTTCAGGGCGCCTGTGGCGCCGGTTTCAGTAAACGAATATTATACGTTGCGACGACTGAATGCGTAAAGACGAAAGCCCCGCCGCGGGCGCCTCCGGCGCCCTTACCGTCAGCCAGCTCACACGCCAGGTTAAGGGCCTTCTGGAGACCAGTTTCATGGAGGTTCAGGTGGAGGGCGAAATCTCCGGCCTGAGCCGCCCGGCATCCGGACACTGGTACTTCACGCTCAAGGATGAGCGCTCACAGATCCGCTGCGCCATGTTCCGCAACCGCAACCGGCTCCTGAAACAGGCCCCGGCGGACGGCGAACAGGTTCTGATCCGGGCGAAAGTCAGCCTCTACGAAGCCCGGGGTGATTTCCAGCTGATTGTGGAGGCCATCGAGCCGGCCGGCAGAGGCGCCCTGCAACGGGCCTTCGAGGAGCTCAAGGCCCGCCTGGAGCGCGAAGGCCTGTTTGCCATGGAGCACAAGCAACCGGTGCCGGTTCCGCCACAACACCTGGGCCTTGTCACGTCCGGGACCGGGGCCGCCATCAGGGACATCCTCACGGTACTGAACCGCCGCTTCCCGGGGCTTGCGATCACCCTCTACCCGACACCGGTACAGGGCGCCGATGCCACCGCCGGCATTGTCGCCGCCATCGAGCGCGCCCATCGACACGGCCGTTGTGATGCCCTGATCGTGGGCAGGGGCGGCGGCTCACTCGAGGACCTCTGGTGTTTCAACGAGGAGGCGGTGGCTCGGGCCATCTTCCGCAGCCGCATCCCCATCATCAGCGCGGTTGGCCACGAAGTGGATATCACCATCGCTGACCTGGTGGCAGACCAGCGCGCCCCCACCCCATCCGCAGCTGCCGAAGCCATCTCACCCAACCGGCAGGAATTCCTGGACCGGCTGAGCGGACTCGAGGAGCGATTGATCCTCGGCGCCCGCCAACTTGTCCAACAGCGCAGAGACCGGCTCGGCGAGCTGCACCAGCGGCTGCGCCACCCCCGCCAGCAGCTCCAGGAGCAGGCCCAGCGGCTGGATGAACTCGAGGCCCGACTGCACCAGCAGACCCGCCGCCATCTCAGCCAGCTCCAGCAGCAGCTGCACCAGTACTGGCGGCGCCTGGCGGCCGTGCGCCCGGAACACCGTCTGCGCCTGGCCCGCGAACGCGTCTCCGAAAACCGCGAACGCCTTGAACGGGCCGTGCGTGGCCGCCTGGAACGCGACCACGACCGTATACGCAGCCTGAGCGCGCAGCTTGATCT